>NZ_LZMI01000077.1:0-545 GCF_001665475.1 Gordonia sp. 852002-51296_SCH5728562-b
GTGTGGAACATGCCGAGCGCTGCGACGTCGTCGGGTCGGGTCGCCGCGGCCAGTAGGGCGAGTCTGCCGCCCGCGCAGTATCCGGTCACGCCGATCGGGCCCTTCGAGACGCCGGGTGTTGCTCTCAGTGTGTCGATATATGCGGCGAGGTCGGGTACGGCGAGATCGTCGGTCAGCGCGCGTACGCGCGGCATGGCAGCACTGAAGAACTGCTCGCGCGACTCGGCGTCGAGGAGTTCGTCGTCTGGCGATGTCTCCTCGGCGGAGCCCCAGCGGTAGAAGACATTCGGAACCAGCACGACGTAGCCCCACGACGCGATGCGGTCGGCCATGCGACGGGTCTGCGGGCGCAGCCCGATGGCGTCGATGATGAACAGCACGCCGGGGTATTCGCTGTCTGGACCCTCGCTGTCTGGTCGGACGAGGTAGGCCTCCGCGTCGCCGTCGGCGGCCGCGACGGTCACATTCTCCCCGACGGTGTCATGCTCTTCGACGGAGTCAGGGGTGTGGGTCATGTTCGGTGTCCTCTCACGGGTGGCGGGTGG
>NZ_LZMI01000078.1:0-43471 GCF_001665475.1 Gordonia sp. 852002-51296_SCH5728562-b
GGTGGTCCCCCCCCCCCCCGCGCCGCCGCGCCCCCCGGTCTGCCCCAAAACCCGGGGGTTGGGCACAAGACCAACCCCCCCCCCCCCCCCCCCGGGGGGGGGGGGGGCGTCGGCGTGCTCGTCCTCGGGTGCCGTCAGTCCAGTTGCCGGGTTCGAGCTGGGATTGGTCTTGTGCAGCCAGTACATTTCGTCGAGCACCGACGCGTTGTCGATGGCGAGTGACGGGATCGATTTGAAGAGATCCCACAGGGCCGCGAAATGCGCCTCCATCTCGCGTCCACCGCGGCATCACGAATCAGGAACGCCGCGCCAGCCAGGCACGCGAGTCCGGAACCGACGAAGTAGGCACTCTTGCCGTCAACATCTGCCGGCTAATCCGGCCGTCCGAATGCCTCGAAATTTCCATTACTTCGGTACACGTGCGTCTCGCCTTTTGTCGTCGCACATCGTGCGCCCGCGTCAGGATCGAACTCGAACAACGTCGACGCTAGTTGGCTAAGTGCGGATCCTGTTCCGGATCGAGATGAGGTGTTGTCTTTCCGGACAGTGTGATCTGGCATTCTCTCCACTCGGCGCGGACTGGTACGCCACGGTTCGGCGGCAGCCCACCAAAAATCGTGAGCCGCGTCTGCGCGACCCCGACAGACAAGAAGCCGCCGACCGAGGCGGTCGACGGCTTCTGAAATGGACGGAATCGGTCATGCGCCTCTCGGCGAAAAATCCGCTCTAAGCGGTGAAGGGTGGGACCCGGGGCAATGAATCCGACGCCGTCGATGGTTCCAACTGTCGATGGACCCAACGTATTCCGCCGCCCCATAGCGGGTTTCTTGGACGTGGAACTCACGATTGGGACACGATCCTTGTCCGCTACGTCGGCTTCGCCAGACTGATGTTGCAACACTGCACCAGTCGGCGAGTTCTCGTCGAGTCTGGTCGTCGGATGTGGTTACGGTCCTGAACGCGGTCTTGACGACCGTGTACTACTTCAGTGTCTCGAACCGAAAGGGAACCAATGAAGCAGACAACTCGCCGCATCGCCGGTGTCGTTGCGGCGGCATCGGCAGTCACCCTCATCGCTGCCGGTTGCAGCGATGACAATGACTCCAGCTCGTCGGCATCGGCATCGGCGTCGGCATCGGCAAGCGAGTCCGGCATGGCGGGGATGTCGGGGATGTCAGGCTCGGCGGCTGCTGGTGCCTCTGTGGAGCTCAAAGCGGCTGACGGAAGCACGGTCACGCTGACCGGACCGATCGCGGCGAAGTATCAGGCGGCGACCGAGCAGCAGAAGACCGATCTCGGCGCACCGAGCACCGGTGCCGAGGCATCGGGCACGGGCTCGAACGGTGTTGTGTTCCAGCAGTTCGCCGGCGGCGTGATCACTGCGAAGAATGGCGAAGAGGCCACCCCGGCGTACATCACGTGGGGCAAGATTCGCGACGCGTGGAACGTCAAGCGCGATGCCGAGGGCAACCCGTCGGCGGAGGGCAAGGGCGGATCGCAGGGTCCGCTCGGCGCAGCAACGAGCGACGAGACCACCGAAGGTGACGTCAAGACGTCGACCTTCGAGCACGGCAAGATCACGTGGAACTCGTCGACCAACACCGTCGAGGTCACGGTGAATGGCAAGGTCGTACCGACGCAGTAACCGCGCCAGATCTGAGTTCGCGCTCAACGGCGGCTCTTACCCGCACATGCTGCAGGTGAGAGCCGCTTGTTGTTTCTACTTCTCTGGCGTCGGTTGCGCGTCTGCTCGGCGAGCCGTGCTGCCCGATCAGGATGCCTCCGAATAGGATTTGTCGAAGCGGTGGCCGTGGCAAGCGCACAACGTCGCCATTCTCAAGGCAAGGGAGGCGAGAGTTGTCATCTGGGCGATTGTCACTTGCCGAGCGAATCGACAACTTTCAGCACCGCCATCCATCAACCGGATACCCACTGGCTGTGCTCTACAAATTCTTCGACGACCAGGGCGGTTATCTCGCCGCACTGATCGCCTACTACGGGTTCGTCTCGTTGTTTCCGCTGCTTCTGGTTTTCACATCGATCCTGGGAATCGTGCTGCGCGACAACCCTCAACTCGAGCAACAAATCCTCGATTCCGCGTTATCGCAGATCCCGGTCATCGGCTCGCAGCTGCGTGAAACGGGCACGATCAGCGGTAGTGGTGTGACGGTGGCAATCGGCGTCATCGGCGCGATCTACGGCGGACTCGGAGTGGCCGTGGCTATTCAGAACGCCATGAACATCATCTGGAATGTACCGAGAAACGAGCGACCGAATCCGATCCAGGCACGCCTCAAAGGGGCAGTGCTGTTGCTGACAATCGGAGGATCGATCATCGGTCTGACCGTGTTGAACGGATTCGTCGCCGCGGTAGACCTCGGTACGGTGGGCAAGCCTCTGGCGATTCTCGCATCGGTGATCTTGTACACGACCGTATTCACCATCGCGTTCGTCATCGGAACCGCACGCTCGGTGAGCGTCCGCGACGTATTACCCGGAGCGATCGCCGCAGCGCTGTGCTGGCAGGCGCTTCAAACCTTCGGCAGCGTCTACGTGCAACGCGTGATCGTGAGGTCGAGTGCGACCAACGGCGTGTTCGCGGTGGTGTTGGGGCTCTTGGCTTTTCTGTACATCGCGGCGGTGCTCGTCATCTTCTGCGTCGAAAGCAATGCTGTCCGCGTCGACAAGCTCTACCCGCGTTCGGTATTGACGCCATTCACGGACAACGTCGTCCTCACTCCTGGCGACGAGGCCGCGTATACCGCGCAGGCACAGGCACAACGGAGCAAGGGATTCGAGGAAATCGAGGTCTCGTTCGACAATCCGGCCACCGCGGATGCCGACCCCGAGCGCACTGCTCCGAGTGGGCAACCAGACATCGAACGATGACGATTCAGCGGGCAGCCATTGCCGGTCGACGGGTCGATGTCCACACAGATCTCACGTTTGGAGGGCACTGTGCGACTGCGTGGCGATGAGCAATGTGGACGAGACAGGAAGCGTGAAGATGATGAATGGACACACGGAGGGCGCGGGGAGCACAGCGAGATGCGGCGCGGTCGTGACCCCGCTGGGTGCTGTGACAATCGTCGCGACAGGCGAAGCGATCACCGGGATCTACTTCTCCGATCAGCGACATCGTCCCAAGGACGCGGCGTTGGGTGACCACGTCGACGACGATGCGTTGGTCGACGCCGCGGCATCGCAACTTGTCGAGTACCTCGCGGGTGACCGAACCGACTTCGACCTACCGGTCCACACTCACGGCGACGCGTTCCACCAGGCGGTGTGGAATGCGTTGCGCGGCATTCCGTTTGGCACGACCACGACCTACGGTCAGGTGGCAGCGGAGATCGGGATGCCGCAGCAGGCGCAGCGCGTCGGGCAGGCTGTAGGGCGCAATCCTGTTGGCATAGTGATCCCGTGTCATCGGGTGATCGGGGCCGACGGCTCACTGACCGGTTACGCAGGTGGGCTGCAGCGCAAGCGGTGGCTTCTCGAACTCGAGGAGCCGAAGGAGATCCGAGCATCGAGGTTGTTCTGACTGCTACGAACGGCGATCTCACGTTCTCCGGTTCCGCGGCGTTTACCGTGTGATGGACATGAAAGAGCCTTTCGAGCGTGCTGTGTCGACGCACGGTGCAACGGTACTGAGAGTCTGCCGGGCCGCCCTTGGTAGCGGACCCGACGCCGATGACGCCTGGTCGGAGACCTTTCTGGCGGCGCTGCGCGCCTGGCCGGACCTCGCTGAGGATGTGAACGTCGAGGCGTGGTTGGTGCGAGTTGCCCAACGCAAGGCCATCGACATCATCCGGGGACGACAGCGTCGTCCGACCCCCACCGAAAACATCCCGGAGGCGGCAGACCTGCATTCTGCGGCCCCCGATCGTGCGGGAGTGTGGGACGCGGTGGCCCTACTCCCCGACCGTCAACGCCTCGCCATTGCCTACCACTACATCGGTGGTTTGCCCCACACCGAGACCGCTGAATTGCTCGGCAGTACCCCAGACGCTGTCCGGCGAGCTGCCGCCGACGGCATGAAAGCGCTACGACGCACCTACATAGATGCCGACGATCAACGAGGACACGAAAACCCATGAGTGACAATACAACTGAACTGGGAATCCAGTTCGCGGTCTCCGAGGACGATCTCACCGCCCTGCACGCGCGGCTGGAAATCGGTGCAGTGCAACAAGGACTTCTCGACGTCGGCTACCGAACCGTCGATACGCCCATCGGCACACTGTTGCTGGCGGCGACAGAGGCGGGACTCGTGCGCGTCGCCTTCGAGAACGAGGGATTCGACGCGGTCCTCGACGACCTGGCGACCAGGATCGGATCACGAATTCTTCGAGCGCCGGCAATGCTCGACGACGCGGCCGCCCAACTCCACGAGTACTTCGACGGACGCCGACACGAGTTCGGACTGGCTCTCGATCATCGTTTGTCCTCGGGTTTCCGCGAGCAGGTGCAGCGATACCTGCCGCAGATCGGGTACGGGCAGACCACGACGTACAAGCAACTCGCTCAGCGGGTCGGCAATCCCGCCGCGATTCGAGCTGTCGGAACGGCCTGTGCCACCAACCCGCTGCCCGTGGTGGTTCCCTGTCATCGGGTGTTGCGCACCGACGGGACGCTCGGCGGCTACCTCGGCGGGTTGGAGGTCAAGTCGGCCCTGCTCGCGCTCGAAAGTGCCGCGTGACCTCGCCGATCATGATTGTTCGCGCGCGTACGGGCTAGAGTTGGGTAACCACGCCTTCAGCCAATGGGCATCGCCATCATCCGACCCGTCCTGGGGGCCACGTGCGTGCATTTACTACCCCTGCCTCATCTACTGCCGCTGTCTCACCGACTGCAGTCAACCGGATTGCCGTCGTTGTGCCGGCGCACAATGAGGAAGATCTCGTCGCCGATTGTGTGACGAGCGTTCTCGTCGCGGCGCGCAACACCCCGCACGAGGTAGCTGTGACGGTCGTCCTCGACGATTGCACGGACGCGACCGCGCGTCGGATACCGCTTGGCGTGCAGGTGATCTCGTGTTCCTTCGGCTCCGTGGGGGCTGCACGACGCGAAGGCTTCGCGCGACACGGCACCGGGCGTGCCGTCGATGACGCTGCGACCTGGTTTGCCAGCACCGACGCCGATAGCCGGGTCCCGCCACACTGGTTCCAGCAGCAACTTCACTTCGCCGACCACGGTGCCGACTGTTACCTCGGCACCGTGACGCCCGACGGATGGACGGGGTGGACGCGAGACGTCGAGCGTCGCTACACCGAGTCGTATCGAAATAGGGAGGGCCACAGTCACATTCATGGCGCGAACCTCGGAATGCGCGCCGCCACCTATCACGCGGTGGGCGGGTTTGCGCCGATACCCCACGGCGAAGATGTCGAATTGGTGCATCGTGTCCGAGCTTTCGGTGCGCGGGTCGTCGCGTCGCACCATGCGCCGGTGATCACATCCACCCGTGCACAAGGTCGGGCAGAGCACGGATTCGCCGCGCACCTACGATCGCTGGATTCCGCCTCATGTCCCGCTCCATCATGTCCCGCCACCGCTCAGACGGGAGGCTACGCATGATCGACGACGCCTCGTCGCGAGCTCGCGATCTCCTTGACGACGGCCTTGCCGTCCCGCTTCCCGGCGCGGGCGAGACACGGACGCGATGGGGAACCCTTCGGGAGCTCTGTCACGTCGACATCGCCGTCGGAAGACTGGTGGAGGCGCACTTCGACGCCGATGCCATCCTCCACGAGCTGACCGGCCGTGGCACCGAACCCGGTGAGTTCTGGGGCGTGTGGGCCGCGGAGCCTCCCGTGCCGCGCGTGACCGCTGAGCTTCGGCGCGGAGGCACGTGGCTTCTCACCGGAGCAAAGCCGTGGTGTTCGGGAGTCTTGTCGTGTGACCACGCACTGATCACCGCGGACGTTCTCAACGGCGGTGGTGAGCGTCGAATGTTCGCCGTCGAACTCGGCGCGGAAGGTGTGCGCCGAGAGCCTGCCGACTGGACCAACTCGGGCATGAATCGCACCGAGACCGGAACGGTCGTCCTCGACGGCGTCGTCGGTCGACCGGTCGGTGAGCCTGGTGCCTACCTTGATCGCGCCGGGTTCTGGCACGGAGGAATCGGTGTGGCGGCCTGTTGGGTCGGCGGTACGCAGAAAGTTGCCGACGTGCTGTACGCCAAGGCGTCGTCGGCGCACAGTGGGCTGTCGGACATCCTCTTGATGCACCTCGGCGCCGTCGAAGCCGAGATCGCGACGGCAATCGCACTCCTCGACGCGGCTGCACGCGAGCTCGATGCCTGCCCGTCAGACATCGAGGCGGCCAGACGACGCGCTTTCAGCGTTCGCTGGTCGGTCGAACAACGGGCAAGCGCCGTGATCGACCGGGTTGGGCGCGCGCTCGGACCCGGCCCGCTGGTCCACGACGCCGAGCACGCTCAAGCCGTCGCCGACCTTCAGGTCTACGTAAGGCAATCACACGCCGACTCCGATCTCGTGAGCCTCGGCGCGCTGGTGGTCGAGAGAGCGCGAGCGGCTCGGTAACCCGTCGCCTCCCGGGTTGTGAGCGCATGTCCCGATATGTTGGGGTCTGACTACGCCCGGCACACCGTCGGCGCGCCGAAACGTGGGAAGACACGAGCAGCCGATGGATGTCGACGGACGCGAGATCACCGTCTCCGGTGACCTGCTGCAGCCGCTGACGCGGCGTACGTCGGACATACTTCGTCTCACCACCTCGGCGATCGTGCTCATTGTCGTCATCGTGAGTTCACTGATCACCCGGGGCGACTGGGTGGCACTGGAGAAGTCGATCTCCGACATCGTGGGAGTGTTGACGCCCACCCAGGCCGGGTTGGTCTATCTCGCGTACGGCATCGCGATTCTGGCACTCCCGTTCATGATCCTCGTCGGCCTGCTCGCCGCTCGACAATGGCGACTGCTCTGGGCGTACGCGACGGCAGCCGCGATCAGCTTTCTCGCGCTGTCGGTCAGCGAGAACGGTATCGCCGCCCCGACATGGCATTTCGATCGCAACGAACGGCTCGATTCGCTGCTGTCGCAATTCCTCGACGATCCGCGCTGGATCGCGATGCTTGCCGCAGTCCTGACGGTGTCGGGACCGTGGCTTCCCGCCCGCTGGCGACGCTGGTGGTGGATCCTGCTCCTGGCCTTCGTCCCCATCCACCTCGTGGTGAGCGCCGTCGTACCCGCGCGCGCCGTCCTGGGGCTCGCGACCGGCTGGTTCGTCGGCTCACTGGTTGTGTGGGTCGCGGGCACGCCCGCGCTGGTCGTGCCGCTCGAAGATGCGGTTCGGATGCTGGAACAACGGGGTGTGCGCGTGACCGCGCTCCGCGTGGTCCGGCCGGCCAGTCGCGGACCGCTCGAACTCGTCGCCCACGCCGACGACGACATCATCGTCGACATGTACGGACCCAATCAGCGCAGCGCAGGTCTGCTGCGCGAGTTCTGGCGCAAGATCCGCCTGCGCTCGGAAGAAACAGCACCGCTGCAGCTCTCCGCGCATCGAATGGTCGAGCACCGCGGACTCATGACATCCGTCGTCGACGACCTCGGTCTGTCGAACAGTCGTGTTGTCGCCGTTGCGCCCCTTGATCGGGATTGGATGATGTACGCCTGTACACCGCCCCGCGGTACGCCCCTCCATTCGTGCAGCGACGACGTCGCGGTGGCCGACATCTGGGCCGCATTACACACGCTGCACGCGGAGCGGATAGCCCACGGAGACCTTCGGGCGGCGCAGATCACCATCACCGATGGCCGCATCGTGTTCGGCGGTTTTCACTTCGCGGAGTTCGGTGCCACCGACGTCCAGCTCCAGTCCGACATTGCTCAATTGCTCGCCACCACAACCGACCTCTACGGTCCGGAGCCCGCCGTCACCTCGGCGATCAATGCGTTCGGAGCCGACGCGGTTCTGACCGCGTCACGACGGTTGAGCTCGTCGGCGTTGCCGAGGCGGATACGCGACCAGCTGAGCGACGCCAAGAAGGTGATGTCGTCGGCGCGCGATGAAATCCGTTCGCAGACAGGCGCAGACGAGATCCGCGCCGAGACCATCACGAGGTTCAGTCGCTCCCAGATCATCCAGTTGGTCCTGCTGGTGGCGCTGGTCTACGTGGCCTACCCGTTCATCAGCACGGTGCCGACCTTCTTCAGTGAATTGCGCACCCTCGACTGGGTGTGGGCATCGGCCGGTCTGGCGGCGTCGATGCTCACCTACGTCGGCGCGGCGGCCGCCCTATGGGCCTGCGCCGACGGTCTCACGAGTATGTGGAAGCTCACCGTCATGCAGTTCGCCAACACATTCGCCGCGACGACAACTCCGGCCGGCGTCGGCGGACTCGCGCTCAGCACGCGGTTTCTGCAGAAGGCCGGTCTCGGGGGTGTTCGGGCGACGACGGCTGTCGCACTGCAGCAGAGCGTGCAGGTGATCGTGCACGTGGTGCTGTTGTTGTTCTTCACTGCGATCGCAGGGACCTCGGCCGACCTGTCGCATTTCGTTCCCTCGGCGACGGTGCTCTACCTCGTCGCGGGAATCGTGCTCGGTGCGATCGGTCTGTTCTTGTTCATTCCGACGCTTCGCCACTGGCTCGGTGCCTCGTTGCGTCCACGACTGATCGAGGTATTCGTCGACCTGCGCGCGGTGGCGCGTGAACCCAAACGGCTCGGCATCATCACACTGGGTTGTGGCGCAACGACTCTCGGCGGTGCACTCGCGCTCTGGGCAAGCGTGCACGCGTTCGGCGGGCATGTCTCGTTCATCACCGTGACCGTGGTCACGATGGTCGGCGGGACGTTGGCCTCCGCCGCCCCGACGCCCGGCGGTGTCGGGGCCGTCGAGGCGGCACTGATCGGTGGCCTGGCGGCGTTTGGTGTTCCTTCGGCAGTGGCTGTCCCCGGTGTGCTGCTCTACCGCGTACTGACCTGTTGGCTTCCGGTGTTCATCGGGTGGCCGGTGATGCATTGGCTCACCCGGAAGAACATGATCTGAATCTGCACGCCACTCACACGTCCTCGTGTATCGGGTCGGGCAGAGTCCACCGATCGGCACGACGCGGGTAGAGATAGGCGATGTAGTACAGGGCACCCACGACCAGCGTGCCGACCGCGATCGCCAATTGGACCCATGTCTCCGGTGTGATGAGCTGATAGCAGACGTAGAGGCACACCGCGATCACGACGAGCGGGGCCAGAGGCCACAAGCGCATTCGGTAGCCACGGCTTGTCGGTGCTCCCCTGCGTCGCAGACGTAGCGCCGCACACGCGACCATCAGGTAGAGCACCACCGTCGTTGCTCCGGTTGCATTGACGAGCCAGTCGAGTGGCAGGAACGCGGCGGCGACGGCCGCCACCAAGCCAACCAGCACAGTGGCGGCAACGGGTGTGTGCAGGCGAGGATGCACGCGGCTGAGCACGTCGTCGACCGGCTTCGGCCACGATCGATCGCGGGCCGATGCGAATACCAGTCGCGCGATCTGCAGAATGATCGCGATGACCGCATTGATGATCGCGATCGCAATGCCGACGCTGATGACAACGTTGAGCGTCGGCCCTCCGCGTGCGATGAGAAAGTAGTTCATCGGTGACTCGGCCGAGAGAAGATCTTTCATCGATGGTGCCCCGACTACCACTGCCATCAGGGGAATGATCTCAACGGCGACGGTAACGGCGAGACAGACCATGATCACCCGCCCAATCATCTTGCCGGCGTTCTTCGTTTCCTCGACGTAGTACACGGCCGCTCCGTATCCGTTGTAGGCGAACAGCGCCACCGGTACGAGCGCGACAAGGGCCGAGAATCCAACAGGGGTCAGTGAGCCGTCGACGATGGCTTGTGCGTGGACGAACTCCCCCGGACCGCGCGACACATGCGCAAACCCCAGTATCGCCAGCACAGTCACGGCAGCTATCTCGATCACGAGAAAGAGTCCGGTGACCCAAGCATTGGTCCGGATGTTCAACGTGGCGACGACCGTCGTGACGACGATGACCCCCACCCCAATCCACTTGCCGGACAGCCCGGACCACGCAACCCCGAGGTATTCACCTGTACCCAACGCGATCACCGCGATGATGAAGATACCGCTGACGAGTGTGAGCAAGAACAATGCGAATCCCGCTGGACGACCCAGAAGTCTTGCCGCCCAGGTGTATTCACCACCCGTTACCGGATAGGTCGCTGCCAGCTCCGCGTAACACATGCCCACGAAGATGGCAGCTACCGCGGCGATGGCCATTGTCAGGACCGAAGCGCCGCCTGCCGCCAAGAGGATGGCCGGAACGATGATGAACACGCTCGACGCCGGAGTGACCGACGACAGGGTGATAAAGATGTTCTCCCGCATCGTGAGGCTCCGGGAGAGTTGCTGTTCGTATGCGACGCCTGCTGCCGGCGCGATGCGCGGGTTGATGTCGGTCATGCGCGCTCCTTCAAGTGACCGGGAAATTTCTTGACTGGTCAATCAAAGAATTATGTGTTTATGCTGTCAATGCGTAGAAAGGCGCGTAATCAGAAGTTAACTGGTGAAACAGGAGGGTCATGGCTCGGCGCAAAGACCAGGCCGCGGCGAGGGATGCGATAGTTACAGCGACGCTCGTCGCGATACGTGATCGCGGTCTGGCGGCCCTCCGTATCGCCGACATCGCGGCCATCGCCGATGTGTCGACAGGAACCATTCACTACTACTTCACCGATTTCGAGACGCTGCTGAAAGAAGTGCACAGGCTCGCAAGCGACAGGTTCTATGCGGCGCGCCTTCACGAGGTCTCGTCACTCGCAGATGCTCGCGACCGGCTGCGAGTGATGATCTCCGCGGGCCTTCCGCGATCAGGGGACGACGCATTGGTATCTGCTCTCTATCAACTCGATTCGCATCTCGGGTTGCGCGATGACCACGCGATCTTGGTCACCGCGCTCTTCGACAAACAGGTCGCCCTGTACATGGGAATTCTGGATGTCGGTGTTGCCCAAGGGCACTTCACGCTGACCGAGCCGTCAGTCGACATCGCGGCGAACCTGGTGACACTCGAGGACGGATACGGCTTGCACATAATCACCGCAAATGCGTCACTCTCCTATTCCCGTGCAGTGCAATTGATCTCGTCGTACGCGCGTACCGCAACGGGTTGTCCCGACATTGTCGGAGCGGACTGTGCCCCGATGAACCGAAACGAGACGTCATGAGTCGGCCACGCATTCGCGATCTCGGGGTCACGCTTCCCGGTACACCCGGACCGAAGAACGCGATCACCGACGTTGCAGGCGTCGAGGTCGGCTACACCACGCTCATCGAAGGGGCAGGCCCGCTCGAGGTCGGCCGCGGGCCGGTGCGCACAGGAGTGACGGCACTTCTCCCGCGTGGCAGAAACGGTGTGGGTAGGCCATGTTCGGCAGGCTTCTACTCGCTGAACGGAAACGGCGAGATGACGGGTGCCCACTGGATTAACGAGGTCGGAGAACTCTCACTGCCGATCACGATCTCCAATACGCACGCCGTTGGAACGTGCCATGCCGCAGTGATCGAGTGGATCAACGACTTAGATCCTGTGCTGGGCAGACAATGGCTGCTGCCGGTGTGCGCAGAGACATGGGACGGCTACCTCAACGACATCAATGGCGGCCATGTCACGGCGAACGCCGTGCGTGGTGCACTTGATTCCGCTTCGGCAGCGGCGCCAGCCGAAGGCAACGTGGGTGGCGGTACCGGGATGAACTGTTACGGCTTCAAGGGGGGTAGCGGCACAGCGTCACGCGCCGTCGAGATCGGGACGCACGAGTTCACCGTTGGGGCTTTCGTCCAGGCGAACTTCGGCTCGCGCAGCGAACTGACCATTGCGGGAATACCGGTGGGAACTCGGGTCGACGTCCCCAACCCGATGGAGACGGAGCCGTGGTTGGAGCACGACCTCTCTGTTCCAGGCGGTGCCGGGTCGGTCATCGTCATCGTGGCTACGGATGCTCCGACAACATCCGCACAGTGCACGGCTATGGCGCGAAGAGTCCCGATGGGACTAGCCAGAACCGGTACGACCGGATCACTGTTCTCCGGTGATCTGTTCCTCGCCTTCTCGACGGCAGATGATCGCTCCTCCACGACGGGATTTCCGCTATCGGACAGCGACGTCCTCCTCACCACCCAGACTGTGATGCCGTGGAATCGGATGGACGCGCTCTACGCGGCGACGGTGTATGCGGTCGAGGAAGCCGTGCTCAACGCGCTCGCGGGCGCCGAAGACATGACCGGACGAGATGGGCATCACTCCTATGCGCTGCCGCACAGTGCGATCACCGCGCTCACAGCCTGATCGGGTTGGTGGACCCCCGCCGCGACCTCGGGTTCATTTCGTGTGGCCCTTGCGCAGTAGGCTGACCTGCGACCACGTTTCACAATCTGGAGGAGCTCCATGACACAGCTCGGAGTAGTCGGCGGCGGCACGATGGGTGCCGGTATCGCCGAGATCGCGATCCGCGCGGGTGACGACGTCCTCGTTCTCGAGCGCGACCAGGCTGCGGCTGACGCGGCCCGCGCACGCATCGAGAAGTCGATCAACCGTGCGGTCTCGAAGTCGAAGATCAGCGCCGACGATGCCGAGCAGGCGTTGGCCCGTCTGACGCTGACCACCTCGGTGTCCGACTTCGCCGACCGCGAACTCGTCATCGAGGCCCTGCCCGAGATCGAGGCACTCAAGGTGGGTTTCTTCGCCGAACTCGACAAGATCACCGCTCCGACCGCGATCCTCGCCACCAACACGTCTTCGATCCCGATCATCCGTATCGCCAAGGACGTCGCAGACCCGAGTCGCGTTGTCGGTGTGCACTTCTTCAATCCGGTGCCGGTCATGCCGCTCGTGGAGATCATCTCCAGCTTGGCGACCTCGCCAGAGGCAGTGGCGACCGTCACCGAGTACGCGCGAGATCACCTCGGTAAGAAGACGATTCAGGCAGGCGACCGCGGCGGCTTCGTCGTGAACGCCTTGCTCATCCCCTACCTGGTCGACGCCATCCGCATGTACGAGAGCGGCTACGCCACCAAGGAAGACATCGACACCGGGATGGTGAACGGCTGCGGACACCCGATGGGCCCGTTGACGCTCAGCGACACCGTCGGACTCGACGTCGTTCTCGACGTCGCCGAATCGCTGTACGACGAGTTCCGCCAGCCCCACTACGCGCCGCCGCCCCTGTTGCGGCGCATGGTCGAGGCGGGCTACCTCGGCAAGAAGTCGGGCAAGGGTTTCTACGACTACTCGTCCTGACGCGACGCTCTGATCAACGAGGGCCTCGGCTGGTAGCAACCAGCCGAGGCCCTCGTTGGTCAGTGGTGGTCGGTGCGCTCAGACGGGCAGACGGCTCGTGCTCGTTCGACGTAGATCCGAGAACGTCTGGATCGACGTCGAGATCGCGGTGGCGATGGGACGGCTGTTGACGTCCTCGGTCTTCGACACCATGACGACGTTGTCGATGTAGGGCTGGATCGTGCTGGTGTTCTGCACCGTTGCGACGATGATCAACTGGAAGCCGAACTTGCGGAACGCCGCGAGTGCCTGCTGCGCGAACTGCGGGTCGGACTTCGAGAACGCCTCGTCGAGCATCAACTGCGCGAAGATGGGACGGTTTCCCTTGCCGTGCGGACTCGCCAGGTTGAAGCTCAGCGCGCCTGCCAGACAGAACGCCATCAACTTCTCTTGCTCACCACCGGAGTTGTCGCCCGCGTTGCTGTACGTGCGGATGGTCTCGCCGGTCTCGGCGTCGCGTTCCTCGCAGTAGAAGTCGAACCGGTTACGCACGTCGAGTGCGTCTCGCGTCCACTGACGGTCTTCGGGCGTTGCACCGGCGAGTCGTTCACGCAGAAGCAGTATGTCGGCATACTGCTCGAGGATGGCCTCCTCGTCGCCGAATCCGACGGCTGCGGTTCGCGACGAGATCTGCCGCGCCTTGTCGGTCAGTTCGGCGACTGCCGCGAGAGTCTTGCGACCGGGGCAGAGCCGTAGGCGGGTTCCGCGGTTGAAGGCCACCGAGCCGAGCCCGGAGTTGACCCGCTCGATCTGCTCGACGATCCGTCGCTCCTCGGCCTCGGCCGCCATGTGCAGACTCAGGATCGCGCCCGGCGCCTGCTCGGTGATGAGTCGTCGCATTCGCTCGTAGGCGGCAGGCAGCTCGCGCTCGTCGATGCGGCGGCACAGCGCGACATAGTCGTGGACGCGCTCGTCGAAATCGTCGCTGTCGTTCGGGATCGCGTCCGGGAACTCCTTGTCGTAGGCGTCGAGGACGCGACCCAATTCGTCGCGCGAACGTCGAGTGTCGGCGCGCGTCCGATCACGCTCGCGCCCAACGGCTTTGAGTAGATCCTGGCGGAACGGATCCGGTGCGAGCACGTCGAGCACCGCCGCGGACTCCTCGCGGAAGCGATCGAGCGTCGCCTCCGCGTGGGCAGAGACGGGTTCGATCTTCAACCTGTCGACCAGGTCGAGTAGTTGAGTACGACGCTTGTCGTGGGTGGCGATCTTGTCCCGCACGAGTGCGGCCTGCGAAATGGCGGCGCGGACCTGCTCCCAGATGTCCTCGGCCTTGCGTTGCAGCGCCTCGGTGTCGGGATTTTCCTCCATGAGGAGCTCGTACTGTTCGGTGAGCGCGTCGACGCGGTCGTCAGCGGTATCGAGGTCGATCTCGTTCCACGCGGCGAACTGTTCGCAGACCCGTCGGTAGGCGTCGCGTCGCTGCTCCTTGGCTGTGCGCTCTCGGTCGAGTTCGGCACTGCGAGCTCGCGCCTGCTCGTACAGCTCGTTCTCGGACTCGAGTTCTTCCTGCAGCGCAGCGATTTTCGCGCTCACGTTTCCGACGAAGATGTACTGGGACGGACGCAACTGCTGACGGTCGTCCTTGATGGCGAGCTTCGCCGAGTCCTTGCGAAGGCCACGGTCGGTCACGGCCTTGGTGTGTTCGACGAAATCCGCGGTGGAATCGACGCACACGTAATTGCCGAGTTTGGCAAGGATCGTGAGGGCCTCGTTGGTGCACGGGTGGTCGGGTTCGGCCGCCCGGAGCGTCGCCCCGAGCGTGCCCGGCTCCACCATCGGCGCGGGACGCGTCTCTGCGTGGTGGAGCTGAATCCGCCCGCGCATGTCGTGCTCGTTGACGAACTTGAGGGCAGCCGCAAAATGATTGTCCGGCACCAGGAGTCGCAGCCCGGCGTTACGCAGGACCTTCTCGACTGCCAGCCGCCACCTCTCGGCAGAGGGTTCGAGCTCGACGAGTTCGGCGACATACCGCAGTTCGGACTCGTCGAGTTGGAGTGCATTGGCGATGATTCGACGCATCTCGTGTTCGGCGCGAGGCAGCGCGGAGCCGGCGTGGCGCACGCGCTCGAGTTCGTCACGGGCAGCGTCGCGTTGGGAGCGCGCAGCGACCTCGGTGGCGAGGGTCTCGGCGAAATGTGGCTTGCCCGCCTCGAGTTGACCGTCGAGTCGGGTGGCCTCCTGAATCAGGTGCTCGCGTAACTCCCAGAACGCCTCACCGTCTTCCGGAATGTCGAATCCGAGCGCGGAGATCTTGTGTTCATAGGTGGCGCGACGGATCGACGCCTCGTTGCTCGCCTTCTGCGCCGTCGAGAGTTGTTCCTGCAGCGGCGCGAGATCGCCTGTCGACGTTGCGATCCGACCGAGAAGGTGGCTGTGATCCCGGCGGAGTTGATCGTGCTGCGAGTTGAGCGCGGCGAGGTCGGAATCGAGGCGGGCGATTTGATCGTCGAGGTCGGCGATCTCGGGTTCGGCATTGTGCAGCCGCAGGTTGGTGACGTACGAGCGGACGACCTCGGGCTCGATGGTGTCGAGAACCGTGAAGGTCGCCGACTCCGCCGCATAGCGCTCCTGCATCGCCTCGACGTTGTCGAGGATGGTGCGCTTGCGCCGGGATACGTCGAGGAGTTCACGCGCCTCGACCAGTGGATCGATCTGCTCGAGTGCGTCGGAGATGCCTGCGATGCTCGTGGGTTCGTCGAGCATGAACTCGCGTACGAACTGTGCGAGTCCGCCAACGCTCTTGAGCGACTTGGCCTTTCCGAGCAACTGCTGTGCGGCATCCGAGCCGCGGATACCGATCAACGAGTACAGGGTCGACAGATACTTGCCCTCTCCCGGACCGCCCTGCCAGCCGCGGTCGCGGAACCGGGCGGCGCTGTAGCCATTCGCGGCCCACTCGTTGCAGGCGTCGACGATGTCGACGTCACCGTCGTGGATGAAGTACGCGCTATGGGCATCGGTGAGTTTGCCTGCGCCAAGCCACTTCAGCACCAGTCCGGTGATGGCTGTGCCCGACGTCGAGGTGTAGGTGACGGCGATCGCCGCCCAGGCTGGGCCGCTTCCGCGGAGATACATGATCTCGCGGTGTGCTCCCGTTGCGTCGCGACGCTCGCCCCACGCACCACGCACGTACTTGCCGACGGTGCGTCGACCGCCGGACGAACCGGCCGCGGTGGTATCGCCAGAAGCATTGAAGTTGCGACGGTGATCCGGCAGGAAGGCCAGCGAAATCGCGTCCAGCAGTGACGATTTACCACTGCCCGACGAGCCCGTGATGAGTGCGCCGCCCGGGCTGAACCCGATGGAGTGGTAGCCGTCGAAGACTCCCCAGTTGATGAGCTGCAACCGGGACAGGTAGTACTGCTCGTCCCCCTCGCCGCGATCGGGCGTGCTCCGCTGATCGAGCGTGTCCCGCTGATCGAGCCTGTCCCGCTGATCGAGCCTGTCCCGCTGATCGAGCCTGTCCCGCTGATCGAGCCTGTCGAGATCACTCACCACTCGTCTCCTTCGTCGTCGGAGTATTCGTCGGTGGAATCCGACTGGTCGGCGGGCGTCGAGTTGCCTTCTGCGCCCGCCGAATCGGCGTCGACGGCGAGATCGTCACCGGTGTCGCCCGCGCCGATGAACTGCTCGAACTGATGCTGTAGGTCGGTGATCACCGAGGCGGTCATCACCGCCGTGATCACCGGGCTGACGGTGAACGTGTCGGGATCGTCGCGGTGTCTGCGTAAGAAGTCGAGCTCTTCGAGCTTGTCTATCGCGCGCTCGATCCGCTTGTCGAACAACGCGAGGTCGCGGTCGATCGTGTTGGTCACGCCCGCGAACATCTCGTGGATCTCCTCACGGGTGATGATCGCTGTCTCCTCGCGCGACGAACGCAGGAACTTGGCGAGGTGCAGGGCGAGGATAGCGTCGTAGGTCTGGATGGTCTCGCGCTTGAGAATCTTTCTGCCCCAACGTGACTCGTATCCGGCCTGCTCGACGAATGCCACCTGGAGCTCGTCGACAAGGCGCAGTCGGAGGTCGAGCTCCGACAGGCGGCTGCGCAGCACATCCTCATACTCGGTGACCCACGCCCACAATTGTGGGTTGCGGTCACCACTGACATGCCTGCGCGTGAGGAGATTCTGCAACGCCCAGCATGCGCGATCGGGCATCGCAGAGACATCACCGTCGAATCGGGGCGCGCCTGGTCCGTCGATCCTCCCGTGTGTCGCCGCGGTCGGCAGATCGTCGTATCCGGCGAACTCGTCGACGGGCGTGCCGGTGGAGACAGCGGCGTCCGTAGATGCCTCGGGAGTGTTCGGATCGGTGGTGTCGGTGCTGGTCATCAGGCGTCGGCTTCCGTGCTGAGAATCGAATCGGTATCGCTGTACTGGGACGGGATGGGCTCGCTGAACATCAGCGTCGGCACTTCGATCGCGCGGTCCTCGCCCTCCAGCGACCGGAACCGCACAAACGACGACCCCTCCCCAGGCTCGCGCTGCATTTCCCGAGGCTGGCGCTGTGCTTCCCGAGGCTGGCGCTGCGCTTCCCGAGGCTGGCGCAGGGCCCACGACCACAACACGATGACATGCGCGAGGTACGGCTCGTCGAGCGCGGCGATCGCGTCGCTCAACGACAGCGGTCCCGCGGTCAGCTTGTCGTTCACCACGTCGGCGAGTTCCACCGTGTCGACCTGCCCCGCGAGAGATGCGAATGATGCCAGGTTGGTGCGTCCGTCGGCGGGTCGTGCCTGCTCCGGCGGTGCCGGATTGCGGATTTCGAACGCGAGCCGACCGATGGATGTCACCTGCGGCGTTGCGACCGGCAGCTCGTAGCCGAGACGACGATCGGCGAGTGAATCCTTGAGCAACTCGTTGGCGGTGGCCAGTGCGTCGTTGAGCTGTCGGGCAACGCCACGGCTCTGCTCGAGAGTTCCTGATGCGACGAACCGTCGGATTCGACGGGCACAACGCTGCCTGATTCGCCCGACCTCGGCCATCTGCTCACTGACCAACGGGAAGAAGTTCTCCATCACTGCGCGCAGTCCGGTGTCGATACTCGGCAGCCTGTCGACGACGAGCTCGATGTCGGAGATGAGGCGGGCGCGCTGCACCGGATCCTGGATCATCTGGGTGAAGGCGTGATAGGACGCGCTTTGGGATGACTCGAGGAGGGACTCGTAGTCGTCGAACATCTGTCGCTGTCGATCGCGGTAGGCGAGGTCGGAGTCGTGCGGGTCGTCGAGCAGTGCTGTGGTGATGCGATCGAGCATCGCGCCGTACTGGCCGATGTCGGTGATGATCTGCTCCATCTGGTAGGCGATCGCCCGAGCCTCGTCCTCAGCTCCCCGCAGGTCGAATGGTCGACGGCGTCCCTCGTTGAGTTCGACGAGTTCGGCGTCGAGTTCGTCGATCTGGCTCTCGATGTCTTCGCGAATTCGTTCCGGATCGTCGGTCACCTGAGTCGCGACCCGGTGCAGACCGGCGGCCACGCCCATGATGGACCCGCCGGTGGCGACGCTGTCCTCGCGCCGCAACCGACGCATGTATGCGATCACCGAGCGCGCCTCGGTGCTCAGGAAGCACACGTTGGGCGCCGACGGCGATGCTGCGTCGGTGACGCGGTGCAGCCACCCCTGCTTGGCCCACGACTTGATGAGATCGAGGCCGGTGGGCTGGTCGGAGGTGCCGAGTGCGGCGATGTCGCGGTCGAGGCGAATCGCTAGCTCTGACTCGGAGTGGCGAATTCCGAAATCGAGATGACGCTCCATCAGCGTGACGTACATCGCGGAGTTCGAGGCCGCGAACAGTCGGACAGCTGCGGACCGCTGGATCGAGCGGTTCGCCTCGAACGTGTCGGTCAGCGTCAGAGCCCCATCCACGGCAGAGTTCACCATCGTCACCTCACGGTTGCACCTCGTTCACGGACCGCGGTCGAGTCTGCCATGGCCGGTCGGCCCTACCGCGAGCGCACCTCAGTGGCAGAGAACACGCTGTTAGCGAGACGCGACCCAGTTCATTTCGCGAGCACGTGCGGCACGGGTTTGGCTGACGGAATAGGGTTGACGCTGGACGCGCACACCCGCGCGTGGCCAGCGGTTGCGACACACGACCCAATTGTGTCGGGCGACCGCACTCGAGAGCGAAGGCAGGTTATGAGCGACAAGCAACCGACCATCATCTACACCCTGACCGACGAGGCGCCGATGCTGGCGACCTACGCCTTTCTGCCCGTTATCCGGGCGTTCGCCGACTCCGCCGACATCAACGTCGAGACTTCCGACATCTCCGTTGCGTCGCGCATCCTGTCCGAATTCCCCGACTATCTGACTGACGAGCAGAAGGTCGGCGACCACCTCGGCGAACTGGGACGTCTCACCCAGGACCCGGACACCAACATCATCAAACTTCCCAACATCAGCGCCTCGGTCCCGCAGTTGCTTGCTGCGATCAAGGAACTGCAGGCCAAGGGATACGCCATTCCCGACTATCCGGGCAATCCGAAGACCGACGAAGAGAAGGAGATCCGCGACCGGTATACGAAGTGCCTCGGTAGTGCTGTCAATCCTGTACTGCGAGAAGGTAATTCGGATCGTCGCGCGCCCAAGGCGGTTAAGGAGTATGCCCGCAAGCATCCACATTCGATGGGCGAATGGTCGATGGCGTCGCGTACCCACGTCGCTCACATGCGTGAAGGCGACTTCTACCACGGCGAGAAGTCGATGACGGTCGAGGGCGACCGCACGGTGAAAATGGAACTGGTCACCGCCGACGGCGAGTCCATTGTCCTCAAGCCCGAGGTCAAGCTTCTCGACGGCGACGTCGTCGACAGCATGTACATGAGCAAGAAGGCGCTGATCGAGTTCTACGAAAAGGAGATGGAGGACGCCTACAAAACGGGCGTCATGTTCTCGCTTCACGTCAAGGCGACGATGATGCGGGTCAGCCACCCGATCGTGTTCGGTCACGCGGTGCGCACCTTCTACAAGGAGGCGTTCGCCAAGCATGGCGACCTCTTCGACGAACTCGGCGTGAACGTCAACAACGGGCTGTCGGATCTGTACGCCAAGATCGAATCGCTGCCGGCGTCGAAGAAAGAAGAGATCATCGACGACCTGCACAAGTGCCACGAGCACCGGCCGGAGCTCGCCATGGTCGACTCCGCTCGGGGCATCTCCAACTTCCACTCTCCCAGCGATGTGATCGTCGATGCGTCGATGCCCGCGATGATCCGCGCCGGCGGCAAGATGTATGGCGCCGATGGTCGGCCCAAGGACACCAAGGCCGTCAACCCGGAGTCGACGTTCTCGCGGATCTATCAGGAGATGGTCAACTTCTGTAAGACCAATGGGCAGTTCGATCCGACGACGATGGGCACAGTGCCCAACGTCGGACTGATGGCCCAGAAGGCCGAGGAGTACGGCTCGCACGACAAGACCTTCGAGATCCCGGCCGACGGTGTCGCGAACTTCGTCGACCTCGACACCGGGGAGATCCTGCTGTCGCAGAACGTCGAGGAGGGCGATATCTGGCGCATGTGCATCGTGCGCGACGCGCCGATTCGCGACTGGGTGAAGCTGGCCGTGACGCGTGCGCGTGAGTCGGGCATGCCGGTGGTCTTCTGGCTCGACCCCTACCGCCCCCACGAGAACGAGCTGATCACCAAGGTCAACACCTACCTGAAGGATCACGACACCGAGGGCCTCGACATCCAGATCATGTCGCAGGTGCGTGCCATCCGCTACACGATGGAACGCCTGATCCGCGGCCTCGACACGATCTCGGCCACCGGCAACATCCTGCGCGATTACCTGACCGACTTGTTCCCGATCCTCGAGCTCGGCACCAGCGCCAAGATGCTGTCGATCGTCCCGCTGATGGCCGGCGGCGGTCTGTACGAGACAGGCGCGGGCGGTTCTGCCCCGAAGCACGTCAAGCAGCTCCTCGAGGAGAACCATCTCCGGTGGGATTCACTTGGTGAGTTCCTGGCGCTTGCGGTCAGCCTCGAGGATCTGGGCAAGAAGAACGACAACCCGAAGGCCAAGGTGCTCGCCAAAACACTCGACGCCGCGACGGGACGACTGCTCGAGAACAACAAGGGTCCATCGCGCAACACGGGCGAACTCGACAACCGTGGCAGCCAGTTCTATCTCGCGATGTACTGGGCGCAAGAGCTGGCCAAACAGACCGATGACGAGGAATTGGCCAAGCATTTTGAGCCGCTGGCGAAGACGCTTGCCGAAAACGAGGATGCGATCGTGGCCGAGCTGAACAAGGCGCAGGGCGAAGCCGTCGACATCGGCGGCTACTACGCCCCGGATTCGGACAAGTTGGCTGAGGTCATGCGTCCGAGCGCGACGTTCAACGAGGCGCTCGACTCCGTTCGCGGCTGACGCGCGGTACGACGACGACACTGGCTCCCGATCTGACACAGATCGGGAGCCTTTCGTAGGTGCGGGCTTCTGCGTGTGTGCGGACCGAAAGTCCCGTTCGTCGGGCTGTCGGGTGCACTAGCGTGAATTCCGGGGTTGGGGTTCACGCTGAGCAAGCTCGATTCGGCCAAAGGAGGCCCACGTGAGTGACCACGAAGTCCGCATGATCGTTCTGTCGACGGATGATCTCGACGATTCCATCAAGTTCTACAGCGAGACCTTGGGCATGGCGCTCAAGTTCCGTGACGGAGCGCATTTCGCCGCTCTCGACGGCGGGTCGTTGACGCTCGCGCTCGCCACAGACGTCGACCATCCGATACCGGGCAAGGTGGTGGTCGGCATCAAGACCGATGACGTCGACGGTGACGCGAAAGCTGTCGAGGAAAGCGGTGGCGCCATCATCAAGGGCCCCTACGACGACGCGCACGAGCGTCGAGCAGTCGTTTACGACAACAAGGGCAACGGACTGGTCTTCTACAGCCCGCTCAAGCGCTGAGGTCGCGCGGCCACCCGAGTCGTGGTCGGGTGGCCGCACCAGCGTCGACCCCACGACAACTTTTGTTCACATATCGCAACGACCATGTCCGAGTTCAGTGAAACGACGGATATGGGGAGAATGCGGATGCGACGACATCGGTACATGGCGGTCACGGCTCTGGCGTGCGCGACGACGGTGATGGCGGCGTGCGGCGGTGACGGAAGCAACGATGCGGCCGGACCACTGTTGAATCCCGTTGCCAAGGGCAAGCTTTCGGAACATGGCGGGGCGACGAGGGCCGGCGACGACCGCAGTTCGCTCATCGCCGACTCCATCCGAAACTCCGGGGCCAAGAACGTCATCCTGCTGATCGGTGACGGCATGGGAGATTCCGAGATCACCGTTGCTCGCGACTACGCGCAGGGCGCGGGCGGCGCCTTCAGTGGGATCGACGCCTTGCCGCTGACGGGTCAGTACACGCACTACTCGCTCGACAAGGACGGAAAGCCCACCTACGTCACCGATTCGGCGGCGAGCGGTTCGGCGTGGTCGACCGGCACGAAGACGTACAACGGGGCGATCTCCGTCGACATCGAGGGCCGCTCCCAGCAGACGCTGCTCGAACTCGCCAAGAAGGCAGGCAAGGCGACCGGTGATGTCACCACCGCTGAGATCCAGGACGCCACACCCGCGGTGCAGGTCGCGCACGTCACCAATCGCAAATGCTATGGGCCCGAGGAGACATCCGAGAAGTGTCCGACCGACGCCTTGGAAAAGGGTGGCAAGGGGTCGATCACCGAGCAGTTGCTGGGAACGCGAGCCGACGTCGTGCTCGGTGGTGGCGCCAAGTCATTCCAGCAAACCGCCACCGCAGGCGAATACCAGGGCAAGACGCTCGAGGTCCAGGCGAAAGAGCGGGGCTACCGTATGGTGCGCAGCGCCGACGAACTCAACGGGGTGACGATGGCCAACCAGGACTCCCCCGTCCTCGGACTCTTCGCCGACGGCAACATGCCTGTCCGCTGGAACGGACCTGTCGCGACCAAGGGCGGTTACCTCGAACCAGCCGCGACGTGCACCGACAACCCTGAACGTGGCGCATCCACTCCGAAGCTCGCCGACATGACGAAGAAGTCCATCGACCTCCTGAAGGGCAACGACAAGGGTTTCTTCCTGCAGGTCGAGGGCGCGTCGATCGACAAGCAGGATCACGCCGCAAACCCGTGCGGTCAGATCGGCGAGACCGTTGATCTCGACGAGGCGACGAAGGTGGCGCTCGACTACGCCAAGGAAAACCGCGACACACTGGTGATCGTCACCGCCGATCACGCACACAGCAGTCAGATCGTCGAGTCGATGACTGCCGACGACGTACAGAAGGCCGCCGACGATGCGAAACTGCCCGTGCAGGTGGAGAAGGACTCCATCTATCCGGGATTGACCCGCGTGTTGACCGGCAAGGACGGCCAGCCGCTCACGGTGTCGTACGGGACGTCGGACAATCTGGACGCGATGGATCAGGGCCACACGGGCACGCAGGTGCGGATCGCCGCGTACGGACCGAGCGCGGCAAACGTCGTCGGCTTGACCGATCAGACCGATCTGTTCTTCACCATCTCTCGCGCACTGGGACTCCAGGGTTCGTGACGTCGACGGTGTGGTCGGGTGCGGCTCACGGTCAGGGGTCGGCCGTTCGGTAGCGTGACGGCCGTGAACATCCGTCGTTTCCTGCTGCCCGTAGCCGTTGCCTCGTTGACGATCGGACTCGCCGCGTGCGGCTCCGATTCCGACTCAGACTCGGCTGCATCGACGTCGACCTCGTCTACGTCGACGCCGTCGTGTCCGTCTGCGGCACCGGCCGCGGATGCCAAGCCGGACTGGACCCTTCGTGGCACCACGGGAAGTGTCGACGTCGTCGCCTCGACCTCGACGACGGCACCGGCAGTCACGGTGACCACTCCGTTCGCGGTCGACCAGACGCAGGTTCACACCTTGCGGGAGGGCAGCGGCGAGGTTGTCCCCGACACGGCCACCGTCAGTGTCTGTTACGTAGGCGTCAATGGTCGTGACGGCAAGCAGTTCGATACCAGCTATTCAGGGGGCACTCCCGCTCAGTTCCCGCTCGGTCAGGTTGTCGTCGGTTTCAAGAAGGCCATCGCGGGTCAGAAGGTGGGTTCGTCGGTTGCGGTCGCGATGAACCCTGAGGATGGGTACCCGAATGGCAATCCCGCCGCGGGCATCAACAAGGGTGACACCCTGGTCTTCGAGCTGACGATCGTCTCGATCGACGGGTAAGGAGTCACGCGGTTTCGTCCGCGAGCACACGGAGCGCGAGCGCCGTCTTGCTGGCCAACGGGCTTGCCTGACAGCCCAGATCCTGAAGGCCGCGTCGCAGATCGCTCGCGACGGCCACGGCCCGCGCTGCGACGTTGTGCGACGATTCTCCCTCGCGGACATCGATGTACGTGGAGACCCCGACGACGTCGAGGTGGTCGGACAACCACCTCTCCACCCGAACGTGTCGGACGTCGCGAATCGACGTGTTCCATACCTGCGAGGTGATCGGCCCACGGATCACGAGGTGATCGATCGGTGTCCCCGACGACGCGCAAGCAACCAGAAACCGACGCTGCGCCGTGTCGAGGAGATGGGTGGGGTCGGCGCCGCCGTTGATCGCCGCAGACATACTGCCGGCGGGATGACGGGCACACGCCGATGCTCTGAGCTTGCGGTTGCTACCGCACCATTGATCGGAGATCCGGTATTCGAACTGGTCATGATCGAACGGGCCGGCCCAATCGCCGGTGAGCCGATCGCTGCACTCCGGATGCATGGTGACCGTGAGGTCGTCGAAGACGCCCGTGCGCATCCTGATTGCGACTCTGCTGTCGTACAGGGGGGTCGGAACGTCGGCCGACGCATCGCGTGACTCTGCGAACCAGAACTGTCTGTGCTGCGAATCGGCGACACGACGACCGAGTGCCGAGGCCGCGTCGTCGACTTCCGTCTCGATATTGAACGTGATGCCGATCGGGACGATCACAAATCACCTGCCACTCTCCCGTTGTGCACGACATCGTCGATCGCGCCGATTGGACCTTCGCCGGATGCGTGCACCGACTGGACTTCCAGCCTTCGTGAAAGATCCGCGGGCTGCACGAGTACCTGGGTACTCGAAATCAGCGTGTGCGTACTGAGGTAGCGCGGTACGCATGCACCACAGGGCGGGCGTCGGGGATACTGATCGGGTCACGATCTTCCCAGGGCAGTCGGCACGGGTACGGAAGAGGAATCGGTGGTCGATCAGAGAAGTACCGTTGAGCGGGTCTTGGCTGTGACTGCGGAGACCGTCGACCGGGTGGTCGGTTGGTCGCATTTGCCCAAACCGCTGGCGTTGGCCGTGCTGGTCGGCATTCGCAGCCAGCTGCGCGCGCTGAACCTCGTCGACACCGATCCCGATCCCGTCCCGCCGCTCGATCCGCCGTTGAAGGCGTCTGACCACTGCAAACGCACGATCGACGGACGTTTCGACAACCTCGCCCAACCCGATATGGGATCTGTCGGTGCCCGTTTCGGACGTAACGTGCCGCTGGAGGCGACCTGGCCCGAGCGCGGGGCGAGGTTTCATGAACCGAGCCCGCGTGTGGTCAGTGAGAAGCTGCTCGCGCGCACCGAATTCCAGCCCGCAGACACTCTCAATCTGCTTGCGGCCGCGTGGATCCAGTTCCAGGTCCACGATTGGGTGAGTCACCTCACCTCACCTGATTCGGAGCCGTGGCTCATCGATATCGACGCCGACGACCAGTGGCCGCACTCCCGGCCGATGCGGGTTCCGCGCACGCCCGCCCTCGACGGGCCGGCCGACGTCCCGCCGACATATGCGAACCGAGACACCCATTGGTGGGACGCGTCGCAGATCTACGGCGACACGGAGGAGTACGCGGTCGCGATCCGCGACCACGATGCCGAGGGCAATCTGCTTGCCACCATCGAACTCGCTGATGACGGACTCCCCACCCTGGCGGCAGAGCAATTGCTGGATGCGAACGGACCCAAGGCGAATTCGTGGCTGGGACTCGCGCTGATGCAATCGTTGTTCCTGAGGGAACACAATGCGATATGTCGACGACTGACGGTCGCATACCCCGACCTCGAGAGGGATCAAGATCGGCTGTACAACGTTGCGCGACTGGTCAACTCGGCGTTGATGGCCAAGATACACACCGTCGACTGGACGCCTGCGATCATCGCGCACCCCACAACCGTGACGGGCATGCATGCGAATTGGTACGGAATACTCGGTGAGAACTTCACCACGAAGTTCGGTCGACTCGTCGACAACGAGATCCTCTTCGGAATCCCAGGTGGCAGAACCGATCTCGACGGGGTTCCCTTCTCGTTGACCGAGGAGTTCGTCGCGGTCTACCGCATGCATCCGCTGTTACCCGACCAGCTCGATGTGCGCAGTCTCGCCACCGGTCAGACCCGCCGCTCCTACCGGCTCGACGAGCTTCTCGCCGACCACGTGCATGAACGAATGGCCGATTGGTCGATGGACGATCTGCTGTATTCGTTCGGCAGGGCCTTTCCCGGGGCATTGACCCTTCACAACTTCCCGGCCGCTCTACGTGACCTCGCGCGGCCGACCGGCGAGGCGATCGACCTCGCCACCGTTGACGTCCTGCGCAGCAGAGAACGAGGAGTCCCCCGCTACAACGAGTTCCGGCGACATTTCCGACTCCGGCCCGCGAAGAGCTTCAGCGATCTGACGGACAATGCCGAGTGGGCGAAGCAACTCGAGCGGATCTACCCCGACATCGACGACGTCGATCTGATGATCGGTCTCTACGCAGAACGCAAACCTCGAGGCTTCGGATTCTCCGACACCGCTTTTCGCGTCTTCATCTTGATGGCATCACGCAGGATCGCCGCTGATCGATTCCTGACGACAGACTTCACCCCAGACGTCTACACCGAAGCGGGGATGGCGTGGATCCGCGACAACACGATGCGCACTGTTCTGCTCCGCCACTTCCCCACGCTCACCCCGGTGCTCACAAAGGTCACCAACCCATTCGCACCGTGGCCCTCGACCTGACGCGCCGAAAGGACTCTGACAATGAGCCGTGAATACGTGTTGTGGGAGCCAGAGATGGAGGACACCCCGCCTGGCGAGGCGGAAGTGGTGGCGAAGATGGTGCAGATCCTGCGCACGAACAACGAGCACGCCTACGCCAAGTACAAGCGCGGCGTCCGGGACGCCCACGCCAAGACCCACGCCGTACTACGCGGTCAACTCGAAGTTCACGCCGATCTGCCAGAAGAGCTCGCCCAGGGATTGTTCGCGGAACCACGGACGTACCCGATCATCGCTCGCTTGTCGAGCACGTCGGGAGCCATCCGTACCGACCAGATGAGAGGCGTCCGCGGCCTCGGCATCAAGGTCATCGGCGTCGATCCGACCGCCGAGCGCGCATTACCCGACGACACCGCCGTCACCCAGGACTTCATCATGGTGACCCATCGAGAGTTCTTGTTCGCGAATGCGAAGGACTATCTCACCAAGGGTATGCCGACCGCAGTGCTGCTCGCCCGAGTCTCCGATCCCGTCCTCGGGTGCGGCGAGCGGTTGTTGGCGGCGCTCGACTCCCGGATTCTGACCAAGATCGGGCATCCGCTTCCGGAGACGTTGCGGGTTTTCATCAAGGAGAACACACACATTCTCGGCGACACCTTCTATACGTCGGCTCCGCTGCGCTACGGAAAACATGTCGCGAAAATATTGTACGCGCCCTCGTCCGCTGAGGTGTGCGCGCTGGCAGGCCAGCCGACGCCTGACTATCGTGGCGTTAACGCGCTTCAGGACATGACGGTCGATTTCTTCGGCTCGCACACGGCTGAGTATGAACTGCGCGTGCAACTGTGTACGAATATCGACCGAATGCCGATTGACGATGCCACGCGACCATGGTCAGAAGAAGAGTCGCCGCATCGAACCGTTGCGACGATCAGATTTCTGACTCAGGATCCCTACACGCCTGCGCGACGCGCATACGGTGACGACGTCCTCTCGTTCAATTCCTGGCGCGGACTGAAGGCGCATACCCCGCTCGGATCCATTAATCGCCTCAAACGCGACGTGTACGACGCGTCGAGTCGATTCCGACATCAGAAGAACAATGCTCCGATGTGCGAGCCGACGAGTGAGGCCGACCTCCCCGAGTGAGTTTCCTTACTCGAACCTTCACGACTCAATTTCTGGCAAATCGCCCTATACTGCTCAACCATGGAAGGGCGCTGGCAACTCCTCGGCCGGCCCGCCGAGCAACAGTTCATCCGCTCCGCGCTCTTGCGATCTGGGGATCGCTGTGGAGTGGTGGTGGTCGGACCCGCGGGTGTCGGCAAGACCACGCTCGCCAGGATGGTCACCGATTCTCTCGGTAGGTCTGTCCGCTGGGCGGCGTGTACGGAGTCGTCGCGCGCCATCCCCCTGGGCGCCTTCGCGCCGTGGGTCGCTCCCACCGCGTCGCGCGACCCGATCGCGGCGCTGGTCTCCGCGCGCGAGACGCTCGTCGCTGAACCGGGGACGGTCATCGGAATCGACGACGCTCACATGCTCGATCAGCTCTCGGCGACGCTGCTGCACCAGATCGCCATTGATCGCAGCGCCCGCATCATCGCGACGGTGCGTACAGGAGAACCGGTGCCTGATGCGGTGACCTCGCTGTGGAAGGACGGCTACCTCCACCGGCTCGAACTGCAGAACCTCACCAAAGAGCAGTGCGCTGAACTGGTCGAACGTGTCCTCGGCGGCTCGTTGGAGGGGTTGAGCGCCGACGTCATCTGGGACTCGTCCGGCGGAAATCCGCTGTTCCTGCGGAACATGATCGAGGGCGCTATCGAATCCGATGCGTTGTCGGAGGTGTCTGGCGTCTGGCAACTGCGAGGCCCGACGGCTGTTCCCTCCGGCCTGGTGGCATTGCTCGACGACCGTCTCGACCGTGCGGGGCCGCAAGTTGTCGATGCGCTCAAGGTGTTGTCGCTCTACGAGCCCATCGACATCGACCTCCTGATCGGGCTGGTCGGCGAGGAGCCCGTCGACGAGGCCGAGACCATCGGACTGATCAAGACCACTCGCGACGGCAACACGACCAATGTCCGGTTCGCCCACCCGCTCTACGGTGACGTGGTTCGCCGACGTATCAGCACCATTGCGGCTCGACGACTGCGCGCCGAACTCGTCGACGCGTTGCGCGACCACGCAACCGATACCGCTGCCGAGCGCATCCGGCTCGCACAGTTGAGCGTCGACGCACATCGCGACGTCGACACGAGCCTGCTGATCGCTGCGGCGAAAGATGCGATCTTCCTGGCGAATCTCCCGCTCGGCGAGCGTCTGGCCCGCGTCGCCTACGAACACGACGGCAGTCTGACCGCCGGAGAGCTGCTGTCCCGCGCGATCATGTGGCAGGGGCGGGTCGTCGAAGCCGACGCCGTCTTCACCGAGTTCGACCCCGAGTCGTTCAACGAGTTCGAGCTCGTGGTGTGGGCGGTATCGCGCATGAGCCTGATCTTCTGGATGCTCGGCGATGTCGACGAAAGTCATCGCATGCTCGAACTGCTCAACGAGAAGGTCGAGCATCCGACGTTACGACTCGTCGTCGACGCGGTTGCCGCGGCGATGGCCGTCCACGAGAACCGGATCGACGAGGGAATCGCGCTCGCCGAGCACGTCCTCGAAAGTTCCAACGCACCCTCGCAGGCGATCGACTTCGCAGCCTTCGGTGCGGGGCTGGCCATGTCCATCGCCGGGCGTGGACGTGACTACGCCCCCTACGCCGAGCGCACCCGTGCGAAGAAGAAGGCGACGGACGGGATGATCAGCGTCATGGTCCGTTACTGCGACGTCCTGGCGCTCACGATGGTCGGCGACCTCAAGGAGGCTCGAAACCGCGCCACCGAGTACACGCAGTTCTCCTCCTCGGGTCAGTTCCTCGGATGGGCGATCGCCAAGATCGCGGCAGGTGTTGCGGCGACGTACAGCGGTTCGTTTCGTGAGGCGATCAGCGAGTTCGAACAGGCACTGGCCGCTCTCAACGCCAAACAACCACTCCCGTGGCGCCTGCCCGGCCGGTTGATTCTGGTACGGGCGTACGCGGCGCTCAACGACGTCGACGAAGCCGAACGGGTACTCCGGGACGCAGATGAGCACCGCGGCCCGCACCTGGCGATCCACGACTCGCAGAGGGTGCTCGCGCAAGCCTGGATCTCTGCGGCGCAGGGCGCCGAACGCGCGGCGATCGACCACGCGCATGACGCGGCCGCGATCGCTCACGACTCCGGCCAACTCGCACTCGAGGCCGAGTCCCTTCACCACGCGACTCGTTTCGGCGACAAGACCACAGCTCCGCGTCTCGCGGAGCTCGCGACACTCATCCAGGGAGACCTGGGCCACGTCTACGCACGGCACGCAGCGGCCCTCGCTGCGAGCGATCCAGATGAATTGGCCGCGGCCTCACACGATTTCGAGGATGCCGGACTCCTGCTGTCGGCGGCCGATGCCGCGGCACAGGCGGCACAGTTGTACGACCGTGCGAAAAGACGCGGAGACGCCACGGCCTGCTCAGCCAGAGTCCTCGCGTTGTCGAAAGCGTGCGATGGAGCGACAACGCCCGCGATCCGGGCGACGGCACGACCGCTGCCGATCACGGCTAGGGAGCGCGAGATCGCGGTTCTCATCGGTCGCGGCCTGACCAATCGCGAAATCGCCGAACGCCTGACCGTCTCGGTTCGAACTGTCGAGGGTCACATCTACCGCGCCTGCATCAAGCTCGACGTCGCCGACCGCGACTCGTTGGCGGGCGTCGTCAACGACGCCCAGGTCGGGTGAGATACAGGGCGGGTGAGTACGGGGCGGCTGAGATGCTGAGACTTCGAATCGCCGCGCTCGTGTGGGTTCAGTTCTTCACATAGTCGGCGAGATGCTGTGCCGTCAGTGTCGAACCTGCTGAGACGAGATCGGCCGGGGTGCCCTCGAACACCACTCGGCCACCGTCGTGACCGGCGCCGGGACCGAGGTCGACGATCCAATCGGCATGCGCCATCACCGCCTGGTGATGCTCGATCACGATCACCGATCTGCCACCGTCGACAAGGCTGTCGAGTAGTCCGAGGAGTTGCTCGACGTCGGCAAGATGCAGGCCCGACGTCGGCTCGTCCAGAACGAAGATCCCGCCCTTGTCGCCGAGGTGCGTCGCAAGTTTGAGCCGTTGTCGTTCTCCGCCGGAGAGCGTCGTGAGCGGTTGCCCTATCGTCAGGTAGCCGAGTCCGACGTTGGCTAGCCGCTTCAGGATCTTCTGCGCGGCAGCGACTTTCGACTCACCCGCGGAGAAGAACTCGAGTGCCGCGTCGACCGACATGTGGAGGACCTCGGAGATGTCCCGTCCGCCGAACAAGTAGTCGAGCACTTCTGGTTGGAATCGCTTGCCCTCGCACACCTCGCAGGTGACGGCGACCCCGGCCATGATCGCGAGATCGGTGTAGATGACGCCCGCGCCCTTACAGTTCGGACACGCACCCTCCGAATTCGCGCTGAACAGCGCAGGTTTCACTCCGTTTGCCTTTGCGAATGCCTTTCGGATCGGCTCGAGGAGGCCGGTGTACGTGGCCGGGCTGCTACGCCGCGAACCCTTGATCGCGGATTGATCGACGGTGATCACGTCGTCGCGGCCCGACAGCGATCCGTCGACAAGAGAGCTCTTCCCGGAGCCGGCTACGCCCGTGACCACACACAGGACGCCGAGTGGGAAGTCGACGTCGACGTCCTTCAGGTTATGCGAACTCGCTGCGCGGATCTCTAACGCTCCGTTGGGTTCCCGCACCTGCGTCTTCAGGGTGGCGCGGTCGTCGAGGTGGCGTCCGGTCAGCGTGTCACTTGCGCGCAGGCCGTCCACCGAGCCTTCGAAGACGACGTTGCCGCCGCCGGTACCCGCGCGTGGTCCGAGGTCGACGACGTGGTCGGCGATGGCGATCACCTCGGGTTTGTGTTCGACGACCAGGACCGTGTTGCCCTTGTCGCGCAATTGCAGGAGAAGCCGGTTCATGCGGTCGATGTCGTGTGGATGCAACCCGACCGTCGGTTCGTCGAAGACGTAGGTGATGTCGGTCAGCGCCGAGCCGAGATGGCGAATCATCTTGGTGCGCTGGGCTTCTCCGCCCGATAGCGTCCCCGACGGGCGGTCGAGCGATAGATACCCAAGACCGATGTCGACGAATGAGTCGAGTGTGGCGCGCAGGGATTCGAGCAGCGGTGCGAGTGTCGGTTCGTCCAGCGAGCCGACCCAGTCGGCGAGATCGGTGATCTGCATCGCGCACGCGTCGGCGATGCTGACGCCACCGATCGTCGAGCTGCGTGCCTTCTCTGACAGTCGTGTCCCCTGGCAGTCCGGACAGACCGAGAAGGTGATCGCCCTGTCGACGAACGCGCGGATGTGGGGCTGGAGCGCGTCTTTGTCCTTGGCCAGGAACGACTTTCCGATCTTGGTGATGAGGCCCTCGTAGGTGACGTTGATACCGTCGATCCTGATCCGTGTCGGTTCCTTGTAGAGCAGAGCGTCGAGTTGACGCGTGGTGAACTTCTCGATCGGTGTATCGGGATCGAAGAAGCCACAGCCGCGGAAGATGCGGCCGTACCATCCGTCCATGCTGTAGCCGGGGACGGTGATCGCGCCGTCATTGATGGATTTGGAGGCGTCGTACAGCGCTGTCAGGTCGAAATCCGAGATCGATCCCCTACCCTCACACCGAGGGCACATTCCGCCGACGACCTCGAAAGTGCGCCGCTCCTTGACCTTTCGGCCCGCCTTCTCCATCGTTACGGCACCCCCGCCGCTGACGGACGCCACATTGAACGAGTAAGCCTGTGCCGAACCGATGTGTGGCGTCGCGAGTCGGCTGAAGAGGATGCGGAGCATCGCGTTCGCGTCCGTCGCCGTTCCCACAGTGGAACGCGGGTCGGTACCGAGACGCTCCTGGTCGACGATGATCGCCGTCGTCAAGCCGTCGAGGACGTCGACATCCGGCCGATTCAGCGACGGCATGAATCCCTGAACGAATGCGCTGTAGGTCTCGTTGATCAGCCGTTGCGACTCTGCGGCCACCGTGCCGAACACGAGCGAGCTCTTGCCGGATCCGGAGACGCCGGTGAAGACGGTGAGTCGTCGTTTGGGAAGGACGACGGTCACGTCGTTCAGATTGTTGACTCGCGCGCCGACGACGCGGATCTCGTCGTGACGATCGGCGGCCGGCGGTGCTGACGAACTCATGTCTGGGTCATCCCTCTCGACGACGTGATGTTGCGGTCGGTCTCGTGCGTGTTGGTCTCATGCGTGTTGGTCTGGGGGGTATCGGACTCGAGAGTATTGGTCTCGGGAGCACTGGACTCGCAAGTGTTGGTCAGCGTCGTCCAGAGCGGGACGACGCACACCGAGATGATCTCGTCGATGGTCTCCTCCGACATGCCGCCGGTGATGAAGATCTCGTGTCGGGCGAGATCGAAGGGCAGCGTTGCGGCGCGGGGCGGAAGCGGGTGCGGTCCGAGTTCGCCACGTGCGCGAGCGCGTTCGAGCACAGGAGCCATCACGTCGTCGACGTGGCTGGTGATCAGTCCGATGACCGCATTGGTGGAACCCTCGGGCAAGTCGGCGAGCAGCGAGCGGATCGTCCGGGGGCCCAGCTCGGCCAGCCTCACCCGCATTCGGGCAAGGATCGCCTGTAGGTCGCCTGCGAGCGATCCGGTGTCCGGGACAGTCAGAACCTCGCGGGCGACGTCGACCATCGCCGCCATCGCCATCTCGACCTTCGTGTCCCAGCGTCGATACAGGACGGTCTTGCTTGTTCCGGCGGCGGCCGCGATCCCCTCGTAGGTGAGCGCGGCGTATCCGCGTTCGGCGATCTCGGCTCGGACGGCTTCAAGGATGTCTGCTTCGAGTTCTGTGCCACGGCGACGTCTGGTCACACCCAATCCTTTCGACACGTTGCGTATCTTATCCGATCGTTCTACTCTCCTAAGAAACGTACCGTATCTAATTTGAAGGAGGCGCGATGAGTGCCGACGAGCCCACGACGACGTCTGGTGCGACGACCCGCACCGACATCGCTGCACACGTCCAGGCGAAAAAGGGACCACCGCCGGTCGTGAAAGTGTTGGCCGTCGTCATCGGCACCGCGGTTCTGTTGTCGGTGATGGTCACGATGTTCGCGCTTCCCGCTGCGCGGTCGGCCCCCCATCACGTTCCGATCGGGGTCGTCGGGTCTGAGCAGGTGATCGGTCAGGTCGATCGCCTGACCGGCGACTCGTTCGATGTGACGACGTACTCCGGCGAGGCGGCCGCGCGCGACGCGATAGAGACGCGCGCGATCTACGGCGCGTTGGTCGTCAAGCCCGGAGCGGACCTGACCGTGCTGATCGCCAGCGCGGCGAGTCCCACCGTGGCAACGATGATCGAGACAATGGGACAACGGGTCGCCGACGCCACTCACGCACAGACTCGCGTCGTCGACGTGCGTAGCTTTCCGTCCAAGGATCCGCGCGGTGCCGGATTGGCGGCCGGTGCGCTCCCCCTGGCGCTCGGCGGCTGGATCAGTGCGATGGTGATCATGCTCGTGATCAGCTCGGCGGGTGGTCGGATGATCGCGGCGCTGGGCGTGTCGGTCGTCGGTGGCTTCGCGCTGATCGCGATTCTGCAGTTCCTGGTCGGCACGTTCGACGGGAACTACTGGCTGACATCGCTGGCGGCCATGCTCGGTATCGCGGCCACCTGCTTTGCGGTACTCGGACTTCGCGAAGCGCTCGGGGGCGCGGGTCTGGTCATAGCGGCCATTGCACTGATCCTCCTGGGGAACCCACTGTCGGGACTCTCGAGCGCCCCCGAACTGCTACCCACTCCGTGGGGTGCGATCGGCCAGCTCCTGCCGCCGGGCGCAACGGGATCGCTGCTGCGAGATGTGGTGTTCTTCCACGGCAATGCCATCGCACACCCGCTCATCGTGCTCGGCTGCTGGCTTCTCGGAGGTCTGGTCCTCTACGGCCTGGGACTCGCGCGCGAGCGGCGTCGGCACGTCGCAGATGTGGATGTCGTCGAGTTCGGCTACCGCGAGACCGTCGATGCGTAGTCAGTCGATTCGTGGTCGGGGATGCGATTGCGGCAACAGCTCCCGAAAGTGAGTGAACAGTTGTACTCTGTTTGTCGTGACCGACAACATCGCGCCGAACGAACTGGCGGCGCTGGCGCAGCTGGGGTGCAGTGAACTCGCCGGCGCCATTCGCGGCGTTGCGAAAGTGCATCACGCGGTAACCGATCGTGTGTTCGCGGTGACCGATCGACTCGGCGGCTCGTCGAGTCGATCGGCTCATCTGCTTCACGACGCGGTGGCTGACACGACCTACAATTCGGTCTCCGCCGTGCTGGATGCCATTTCTGAGGTGGGTGCCGTGCTCCCCGAGCCGCGCCATTCTCCATCGGAAGGCTCGCGCGGCGCACAGGTTGTCGCCGTTCTCGATGGACTCATCGGCGACTCGCTCGCCGATCAGCGGTCGCCGTTGGCGCAGCCGATGTCGATCCGGGTCGGTGGTGCGACTGTGGCGGTCGAGGCCGAAGCGCTCCGTGCGGCTTTCCCTGAGGCCAGGGGGCACGTCGTCGTATTTCTGCACGGACTCATGGAGTCCGAGTTTGCGTGGTGCAGAGGTCGTCGTCCGACCTACGGTGAGCGGCTCGCCGCCGACATCGACGCGACCGAGGTGCGGCTGCGTTTCAACACCGGACGCCATATCAGCGACAACGGGCGCGAACTCGCTGTGCTACTCAACGATCTGACGCTCCAGTGGCCGGTGCCCGTGACGCGACTGACCCTCGTCGGGCACTCGATGGGCGGGTTGATTATCCGAAGTGCATGCCACAGCGCTGCCACCGAGAACGCCTATTGGTGCGGATTGGTCACGGAGACAGTCGGTCTCGGAACGCCGCATTTCGGAGCTCCGCTGGCTCGTACCGTGCATTTCGCAACAGGGGCGCTGCGGTCCGTTTCGGTCACCGCCCCGTTCGGAAACCTTCTCGCACGACGCAGCGCGGGCGTGCGCGATCTCTTCCACGGAACCCTTGTCGACGACGACTGGAGTGGCCGGGACCCGGACGCCTTCCGGCAGAATCCCGCCGCCGCGATACCGCTGCTACCGCACGCGCGGCACCTGTTCGTCACCGCATCGCTGACGCGCGATCCCAACCATCCGCTCGGCAGGCTGATCGGTGACGGGTTGGTTCTGACGCCCAGCGGTCGTGGTGAAAGTCGTGCTCGCAGCGTCGGATTCGATATCGACCACGGGCTGCATCTGGGTGGGGCCAGCCATTTCACCCTGCTCAACGACGACGCTGTCTACCGTTGGCTTCTCGAGCACCTGAGACCCCGACGCGCACTGCCGCCCGGGCGCGGCCAAAACGCCGCGAAGTGGAGCGTCGCCTGACACCATCCCTCTATGGGGAGACGAGCGTCGTTGGTGGTGATCACCGCCGCGTACATCGTTGCCCTGGTGGTTGCGCTGCTGTGGCTGACATGGGGACCTAGCGTCGGACAACTGTGGGCGGACACGCTCATTGCCGACATACTCGCCACGCTCGTCATCTTCGCGGTGAGTCGGTCGGTCGGAAATTCGAGTTGCTACGACGCCTACTGGAGTGTCATCCCGGTATTTCTCGCCCTGTTCTGGTGGGTCGAGGGCGATGCCATACATGGTGGCTCCCAAGCGAAGTGGCGGTGCGCCCTCCTCGGCGTCGTTCTCGTGGTCTGGGCCGTGCGGCTGACGGAGAACTGGGTCAGGTCGTTTCCCGGGCTGGTCCACGAGGATTGGCGTTACGAGCTGCTGCGGGGACGTGCCGGAAAGTTCTCCTTCCTCGCCGACCTCTTCGCCATTCACCTCATCCCTACGTTGCAAGTCTTCCTCGCGATGATCCCGGCGTACGTCGCGCTCACCCGAGCCGACGCCGGGCTGATGTGGTTGAGCGTCATCGCGTTCGTCGTCGGACTCGCAGCAATCACCCTGGAATCGGTCGCCGACCGACAGTTGCGACTGTTCCGCCAGTCGAGCGAGCCCGGTCAGACCGTCGACATCGGCCTCTGGGCGTGGTCGCGGCACCCGAACTACCTCGGCGAGTTCTTGTTCTGGGTGTCGATCCTGCTGTTCGGTATCGCCGCAGCCCCTGCTGACGCATGGTGGTTGTGGATCGGTGCGGGCGCGATGTTGGCCATGTTCCTCGGGGCGAGCATTCCGATGATGGAAGAGCGCAGTCTTGAACGGCGCCCGGCCTACGCCGACGTCATCGCGCGTGTGCCCAAGTTTCTGCCGGTGCCCCGGCCCAGCTCCCGAACCAGCCACGGCGCGAGGCGAAGCGGGTGAGTTCAGCAGCGCCACATTCTCACAACCGCACAACTCGGCGCGTCGTGGTCGCAGGCATGGGTGATTCCGGTGTGCTCACCGCGATGCACCTCGCGCGCCGAAGCAGCGTCGTCGCAGTCTCGCTGCGGCCCGCACTGGTCAGCGGGCAGGAGGTAGGACTGCGGATCGCCTACCCGGACCGGTGGGCGCGCGACTACCGTGTCGAGTTCGAGCGGATGCGTCGACTCGATCCCGTCGACATCCGCCACGGGCAGATCCTCGATCTCGACCCCGACTGGCGAACGCTTCGACTGCGCACACCACCTGGTCCGGTCGAAGAGATCACCTACGACGCGCTCGTCATCGCGACAGGTGTCGCCAACGGATTCTGGCGCCAGCCGGTGCTCGCGGACAGCGACGACGTCGACACCGCGCTGCACAACGTGCACGGCCGCCTGGCCCACGCGCAGTCGATCGCGGTCGTCGGCGGCGGAGCAGCGGCGTGCAGTTCGGCCGCCCAACTGCGTCGACGCTGGCCGGAGAAGCGTGTCGCGCTCTACCATCCCGGCGATCTACCACTCCCCCGACACCACGACCGCACACGCCGAAAGGTCTCACGACGACTGGAGTCGTCGGGCGTCGACCGACAGGGCGGACATCGGGCGGTGCTACCACCCGATACCGAGCTCGGAGCCATCGGCGCCGGGTCGATCCACTGGAGCACCGGACAAGCGGCAGTCGACGCGGACGCGATCATCTGGGCGGTCGGTCGGGTATCACCGAACACGACGTGGCTCCCCTCGGACATGCTGACGGACCGCGGGTTCGTTCGCGTCGACGATGATCTCGGCGTGCCCGGATACCGGGGCGTGTTCGCCGTAGGGGATGTCGCCGACACCGATCCGCTGCGCGGCTCGGCTCGCAACCGCGCCGACCGCCTGGTGGCGCGCAACGTCCTCGCCTACCTCGACGGCCGCGGGACTCGCCGATACCATCCGGCGCAGCACCGGTGGGGGTCGGTGTTCGGGCCCAGCGACGACGGGTTGGACGTGTTCTCCCCCAACGGAATCCGCTTCCGATTCCCACGATGGACCGTCGACACGGTACTGCAGCCGCTGATCGTGTGCGGCGCGGCATCTACGGTGGCGTGCGGCGGAGCGGTGGCGTGCGGCGGGGCTTTGTCAGTGCGCAGCGTCGTGGTCGAGAGTGACTCTGACCCGCACCGATCCCTTGCTGTCCTTCGATGCGACGGCGTGACCCGTCCGGTTCTCGCCGTCGAGGGTCACGCTGATCGGTGCGCCGTCGCCGGTGAAGTTGCGCCACCACGTCTTTCGGTCGGGCATGGCGACGCCGATCGTGACCGTGTCGCCCGATCGCACATAGTTCACCGGAAAGGTGACGTGCTTACCGGACTTGCGGCCCGTGTACGACACAGTGGTGAATGCACGGCCGAGCAGGCCGTCGAGTCCGGGGATGCGCAGGAGTGGGAGGACGACCGTCCTGTTGACCGCGCCTGCCACCCGCTGAAACCGGTTGGGCCCGTCGGACTGGCTCGTCTGGTTCACGACGTCTCCTTCGCTGTGACTGATCGAGCAGGTTCGATGATCAAGGTCCGGGTGGCGAGAGCCGGAGACCGCACTGTTGCCACCCGGGTATCGGGTTTGCGGCCGGTGCGAACCTGCGAGACCGTAAACCCCGCACTAGCCAGCCGCGTCTGTGATGCTTCGATATCGGTTGTCGCCCAAGCGATCCCCCACAGTGCGATCGGCGGGGCCAGCAGGTTGCGTCCGGTCGTTTCGAGACCGTTGGGGGTGACAAGGACTTCGACGATGAGGTCGTCTGCGCGGAAGAACAATTGGCGCAGTCCCTCGTCGACGTGCCTGTCGAGACGAAAGTCGAGGCCGAGAGTGGAACCGAACAGCGCCACCGCGTGGTCACGGCCGGCAGCCTGGAACACGAGATGGTCGATGCCGGAGATGTCGCCCGCGCTGAGCGTCGCGTGGGGCCGGGGTTTGCGGTACTCGGTCACCCCGACCGGAAGTCCATCGACGTGGATTGTTGCGGTTTCGCGGTGGTGGGCGTCGAGTCCCCGTCGTTCCAGCAGTGTCTGCCACGACGACGCGTTTGCGACGTCGAACAACACGCGGTGCCCGAGCTGACTGCGGTCGAATCGCAGCGTCGCGTTCGACGTGGCGTACTCGTCTGCGCTGTCGTCGCGCGCGAGAAGACGTCGGTATGCGTCGATGGTCGCGGTGAGATCGTCAACAGCCAATTCGACTACGGTCACGAGCGTTTACGCCTGCGCCGCTTGTCCGGAATCTCCACTGCCCTGCTAGTGAGATGCCAAGAGCCGCAGACACATTCATAGGAACGCAGCGTCGGGCCCGAACGTCCGGCCGCACGGATCCGGGTCACCGCGGCGTCGACCTCGTGCACGTCACGGTAGGCGTCCTTCTCCGGTGTCGGACAGGCCGCCGTGGGAGACGACCCACTCTGCGAAGAACGTGTCTGGGACGACCGAGAGGGCGACGAGCGCCTGTGCCCAGAGTGCGCGGTGCCCGCCTCGATACGCCGATAGAACTCGTCGAGTTCGTCGTCGGCGAACGGCGGCACCACAACTCCTCTCGTCGGACGTGACACCACGACCGCGTTGCGGCCGTCAACCTCAGCGTGCCATCCAGATCCTGCTGCGGACCACCTCGCGCATCCGAGCAAGTTGACCCTTCGAAAGGGTAACCGGTGGTTCGGCGTTCAGCAGGTGCTGGACCTGTGTGAAGAAGTCGCGGTCGGACAGTCCGAACTGCGAGCTGATCTCGCGCGACGAACCCCCACCGAGTGCGTACCAGCTCTGCTCGAAGTCGAGCATCTGACGCTGAGTCGGATCCATAAAGTACTCACTCTTTGTGCTGTGACCTGTGTCGATCATTGGATGTGGTGGATGTGGAACGGGCCCCGGCGAATGTCCGTCGTCCCTGGTCTGGAAAGCGAGCCCACCGCTGTTAACGTCCTTTGTACACTCGGCCCGGCGCGATGGATACCCATTTGGCCATGCGGCGCAAAAACTCTGGGCCACCGCAAGGTAACGAGTTATCATCGGACGCGCCAGAGGTTCGAGTGCGCCTCGGATCCAAGGGTCGTCGACCTATGCTGAGAATCATGGCTGAGCACTCGGCAAACAAGGCTTCTGTCTCGTCGACACCCGAACCGGGTCCCGACAAGGACGTGACCGTCAGTTCGACGTCGGCGGAAACTCAGCCGACATTCTCCGAGCGACTCGCCAAGGGAGCACGGAAGTTCCTCTTCGTCGCGATCGCCGTCGCAATCGCGGTGATCATCTATTTCATTCTCGCGGCGTTCCTGCCGCGCTGGTGGGCAGAGCAGATCGGTCGCAACGTCGACGGTTCGATGGGACGGGGAATGGGCAGTGGCCTGTCGATCGGGTTCGTTTGCACGTTTATCCCCATATCGTTGCTCGTTCTCGCGGTGGCGTTCAGGGGTCGGATGAAGAACGTCGTCTCGATCCTCTGTGTGGTGATCGGCGTTGTGGTCGCGATCCCGAATCTGCTGACACTGAGTATTCAGCTCGGCGACAACAATGCAGCACACGTGGGCAAGCAGATCCTCAACGTGCGGGCACCGGGATTTCGCGCGGCAAGCGCCTGGGGCGTGATCATCGCCGTGCTGGTCGCGATTCTGCTGAGCATCTTCGTCGTCATGTATCGGCGACGAGGTAAGAAGCTCAATCAGACGACCGGTGCCGATCAGAAAAAGCACAAGAAGTAGTCAGCGACCGCCGGCACGTGCACGCTGCTGGTCGCGGCGGTTCGCTACCACGCTGCTGAACAGTGCGGCGCTGATGAACACCACACCGATGAGTCCGGTCACGATGTCGTTGATGTGGAACTCGATGCTGAGCAGCAGGATCACGGCGAGTGCACCGATAGCCCAGTGAGCGCCATGCTCGAGGTAGCGATACGAGGCCAGCGTTCCGGTGCGGACCAGGTAGATCGTGATCGACCGAACGAACAGCGCGCCGATGAACCCGAGGCCCAAGGCGATGATGATCGGATCCGCGGTGATGGCGAACGCGCCGATGACGCCATCGAACGAGAACGATGCGTCGAGGACTTCGAGATAGAGGAACAGGAAGAATCCCGCTTTCCCGGTCGCTTTCGCTCCGGCGGACGGACCACCCTCGTGCAGGTCGGGATCGGACTGGAAAAGTGCGCTCAAGCCGTCGACCATGAGGTAGGTGACCATGCCGAGAATTCCGGCGATGAGGACTGTCGAGCGGATCGCGTCGGAAGCGAGGAACTCTGCGACCAGAACCAGGGTCACGGAGGCGAGGACGACCGGGAGGGCACTGAGCCGTCCGATCTTCGACATCGGACGCTCCAGCCACGTCAACCACGTCAGATCGCGATTGCTCAGGACGAAGTTGAGAAAGAGCATGAACAGGAACATCCCACCGAATGCTGCGATCTGCGGGTGTGCGTCGGTGAGAATCGTTTCGTAGCTCGGGCTTCCGTCGGCGAAGTGGTCGGCATCGTCGGGCGGTGGGTTCATCGCAAGCCGGAACGCTTCGACAGGATTGAGCCCGGCCGTCACCCAGACGATCATGAGTGGGAAGAGCAGGCGCATCCCGAAAACGGCGATGATCATGCCAACGGTGAGGAACATGCGCTGCCAGAACGCACTCATCCGTTCCAGCACGGTGGCGTTGATGACTGCGTTGTCGAAGGACAGCGAGATCTCGAGAACACCGAGTATCGCGGCGAGGGCCACCGCCTCCCATCCCCCGTAGAAGAACGCGACGACGAGCGCGAGGGCGGTGACGACGATCGACAGCCCGAAGATGCGCCCTATCAACGGAGTCGCTCGGCGTCCTTGGCGAGCGTCACGACTTCTGCCGCGAGCTCGGCAACAGTGCTCGTGTCAGCGTTCTCGCCCACCGCTGTCGCGAGATCCTCCGCAGCGCAGCGCAGGGCGAAGAGGCGGTCGCCGAAGTCGCTCACCTCTGCCTGAGTCAGAATCACGGCGTCGGAGGGAATAGAAGTGCCCTCCGTGAGCGCTCTTTGTTCGTAGGCGCGTTGACGGCACGACCGCTTGCAATACTTGCGCCGACGTCCGTGCTCGGAGTCGACCATCGACTGGCCGCACCAGGCGCATGCGTAGGGGCGCCGCCGCGATCGGGTTGTACCGCTCGTCGTGTGCTCCACGTTGATGACCGTACCCAAGTCTCATCGTCGAGGTTTGTTCGGCGGCTCGGGGCTGCGTGTCGCCGGTGATGCGGAAGTGACGCGGTCGGCGCGTAGAATAGGAGTGTTGAGCGTTCGACAGCGCTCGAGAAACGAGAGGACACCGCCAAATGGCAGATCGAGTACTTCGGGGCAGCCGCCTCGGCGCGGTGAGCTATGAGACCGATCGTGATCACGATCTCGCTCCGCGACGAATCGTCCAGTACCGGACCGACAACGGAGAAATCTTCGACGTCCCCTTCGCCGACGACGCCGAGGTTCCGTCGAAGTGGCCGTGCAAGAACGGTATGGAAGGCACGATCCTCGAGGGTGCAGAGCCCGAGGAGAAGAAGGTCAAGCCTCCGCGCACGCACTGGGACATGTTGCTCGAGCGCCGAAGCGAAGACGAGCTCGAGGTGCTGCTCAATGAGCGGCTCGACCTCCTGAAGCAGCGTCGTCGCGGAGTCACCAACTGACGTACGCGTCTTAGATGATGCAGCAGCCGGGTGGGGGGTCGTAAGGGGACGCGGCGGGGGGGGGTGGGGGGTGGGGGGGGTGTGGGGGGGGGGGGTGGGGGAGTGGGCGGGG
>NZ_LZMI01000079.1:0-144299 GCF_001665475.1 Gordonia sp. 852002-51296_SCH5728562-b
AGGTCGCTACAGTAGAAACCGCCCACGGGTGGGGAATTTCAGTGAGCACACCTGGGGAACTTTCTTGAGCCTCGTCAACCGGGCCAGAACAACCACGGCAGGCCGCAGCCCCAGCCGCGCCCGCGTCCGCGTCCGTGGTTCCCGTTCCCCTTCTTCGGGAGCTGAAACCAGCAGCCGAGTTCATCGGCAGCTGACCGCTGGTGGCGTCCGACAACGCCACTGCGCAGACGGTGCCACTGTGTCGATGGTCGATCCCCGAGGCCATCGGCACAGCGACACCTCTCAGGGGCGGGAACCGGATCTCCGGTTCCCGCCCCTGATCTGTCTGGGCTCGTAGAAGGCCTCCGAGAAGGCCGTCACCAATGCCGCAGGGCGGGAACCATATCGGTTCCCGCCCTGCGGTTGGTGTTCAGTTGTGCGACAGGCGTGATCAGCCGAGGGTGAACTGCTTACCCGTGTAATTGACAACGCCCTTGACCGAGTCGGTCTTGACGGTCACCTGCACGATGGTGCGGGCAGCTGCGTAGCCCGCGCAGTTGTTGATCCGGAAACCCTCCTGGCTGTATACAACGCCGCCGGTGTTGCCCTTGAAGGTCAGACCGCTCACTGCGTAGTTGTCGTCGGCGCTGTTGGTGACGTCACTCGACGTGATGCCCATGTTGCCGATCAGCCAGACGCGCGTGACGCCGCCGGGGCCAAGTGTTGCCTCAGCCGACGGAGTAGGTAGCTCATTGCCGTTGGTGTACTTCACGGGCGAATTAGAACCGTCATAGCTCGGGTTCCGCGCCACCGTGCCACCCAGCGTCGGTGAACCGATTCCTGCTTCACCACCAAAGTTAACCTGGCAGCCAACCTCATAGCCGACCTTCACCGCTCCGCCGGTGGCCTTGCCGCCGACGGTGACCTTGACCCGACCCGACCCCCATGCCTCGCGGGTGAGCGGGCTGAGGTTGGTCGGACGCTGCACGTCGACTCGTTCGCCGGTGACCTCGATAGTGACGGGCGTACCGTCAACCAGCGTCTTGACGACCTTGCCGTTGGCGGCGGCGTCACCTGCGCCGATACCGCTCAGACCCATCGCCGCGGCGCCGGTAAGCGCAGCCGCGGCGGTCAAGCCGCGTGTAAAGCTCTTCTTCATGATTCCCCTTTGCGGAATGTCAATCTGCGTGCGAGCAGATAAATCTCAGAGTTGTTACTGGTTACCTGCTGCCGCTCAACTGACGTTGAAGGGCTGGCCATACAGAGTGGACTGGAGAACTGCACCGTCAGCGTTCAAGGTGCCGCCCTTGGGGTCGTAGCCCTTAGCTGCCAGTACCTGCACCACCGAGCGCGCCGCCGCGTACCCACCGCAGTGGGGTAGTTCGATCTGGTAGTTCGAGACCTGGAGCGCCGCTAGCCCCTTGTCGTTGAGGTCGGCGCTGTAAACGTTGGAAACGAAAGTTGCCTGGCCCGGCTTGATCGGGAGGCTCAAAGTGCCACTTCCGCTCAGACTGGTTGTCGAGAAGTCGAAGCCCGTCTTCAGACCGATTGAAATGCCGCTGATGTCAACCTGGCAGCCAACGATGTAGCCGAGCTGCAGAGTGCCACCGACTCCATCCGAACCCTGCGCGGTATAGACACCCGAGATGCTGATGCCGCGCGACAGCGGGTTGTTGGCTACGGTGCCGACCGGTCCGCCGGACTCGCCCTTGCGCCAGATCTGCACCGAGTCGCCGTTGAAGCCCTCGACCTTCTTGTACCCGGGCGCGAGCTTCTGCGCCTCGGCGTGTCCCGCCCCCATGCTGGTTGCGCCAATCACCGCGGCAGCGGCGACGGCGACCGCAGCAGCTCCGCGGCGCCCAAGCTTGCTGAACTTGCTCATTCGTTCCCTCTCACAGGATTCGGCTGTTATCCGAGGGAGACGAACTCGTTCCCTCGGGTTGACCTTGGCGGCTCGCGGGAATCATCGTCCGCTCCGGTTAACACGCTGTTTCGGCGTGCTCACCGAGGCGTTAAAGTCCCAGCCCCCTCGTTCCACTGCTGCCGGCCGACGTTGATCGGACTGCAGGACCACGGCCCCGGCCTCCCGCAGGGACCGAGTGTTGTCGCAGCGAACGTTATCCGAGCGATATCAAAGCGGGCAACAGCAACGCTCAGGCCGATCTCAATATTTTCTTACACGATTCCACAGGAAGAATTCACGACAGTGCCAGGAAAAGTGTTAACAAAAGGAAAACACGCTGCGTCGGCTACCTCGGAGACGCCGTGTCACTCGTAATGCGGAGGCCGCTGGGCGCGGTACCACTCCTGAGAAACACCTTTGTGACCTTCGTCACTCTCATCGGAAGTGGTCTCGGGCAGGTCGTCGCCGAAAACATCGTCGATCCTGCGACGTTGCCGCGATTTCCGTCGTGAACCGTCCTGCGCCCCACGATTCGAGTCTTCACGCGACATATCAATAATTCCGTCTCAAGTCGAAAAGCGGCGAGCCGTCGAATTTTTTGTTAACACAAGGTGAACCGAAGTCATGCAGAGGTGCGCATTTCCTGATATTTCGCGCCATTCGCATGGCCTGGCCTCGGCTCAGAACTCGCTGATCGACTCGATCACGTGCTTCGCGAGCGGTGCGACGGTAGCCATTCCGTCGCGAACGGCTGCGCGCGACTCGGCGATGTTGACGACCAGTGTCTGGCCCGAGATACCCGCAAGTCCCCGCGATAGCCCGCCGTCGGTGGCTCCCGCAGCGAGACCGGAGCTTCGGACTGCTTCTTCAATGCCGCGAAGTCGGCGGTCGAGCAGCGGCTCGGTGGCCTCGGGAGCCACATCGCGAGCACCGACTCCGACACCACCGACCGAAACCACCAGGTCGACGCCCCCGATGACCGCGGTGTTGAGCGCGTTGCGGATCTCGATCTCGTCGCCGGACACGGCTAGCGTCGCGTCGACGTGAAAGCCTGCCTCGTTGAGCAGCTCACCGACCAGCGGGCCAAGTGAGTCGGCGACTTCGCCGTGCGCGATCTGGTCGTCGACGACCACCACCAACGCTCTACCGATCTCGTCGCCCGCGGTCCCGGCCGCCTCGCTGGTGTGGCGGGCAACAAACTCGCGGGCCGCAGCGTCTGCGGCAACCACGTCGGCGGGATCGACCTCGGAGGCCTCCAACGCGATCGGATCGATCACGTTCGACGCATCGTCGTCGGTGAGGGTTGAGCCTTGCGGACTGCGGCTTGATTCGATCATGCTCGCCTCTTTCTCGTTCTCGCCTGTTCTCGCCCCTTGCTCATGGTCTCAGATCGGGGGCCTCGATGATCGGTCGGTGGCATATCACTCTGTGGCATATGAGTCGGTGACACATCGCTTGGTGGCCGGCAGATGCCCGAGTGATCGAGCGACGGCACCGGTCAATTGGTGGTGAGCGTTCCCAGCGTCACCGACGCTGTGCGGGTCTGCCCATCCGCCACGTAGGTGACCGTCACCTTCTCGCCGGGTGCGTGCGAGCGCACCGCGGCGACCAACGCATCGCCCGACGCGATGTTCCGGTCGTCGAGTTTGGTGACGATCGCGTTCTTGGGGATACCCGCCTGCGCGGCAGGCCCACCGGCCGTGACGTCGGAGATCACAGCACCGGGCGTGCTCGCGGGACTGTTCGGCCGCACCGACACCCCCAGGCTGGCGTGAGTCGCCCTACCGTTGTTCCGGAGTTCGTTGGCGACGCGGATGGCCTGGTCGATCGGGATGGCGAAGCCGAGCCCGATGCTGCCGCTCTGCTGCTGTTCGGACGCACCAAGCGATGCGATCGCGGTGTTGATGCCGATCAGGGCGCCCCTGGCGTTGACCAGAGCGCCACCCGAGTTGCCCGGATTGATCGCGGCGTCGGTCTGGATGGCGTCGATGACCGACGTCGTTCCACCGTCGCGCGACGTGGACACTGGACGGTTCAACGCGCTGATGATGCCTGTGGTGACGGTGCCCTGAAGTCCGAGGGGCGCACCGATCGCGATAACTGACTGCCCGACGGCCAGGTTCTTCGACGTTCCGACGTTGATCGGCGGGAGGTTGTTCTTCTCGACCTTGATCACCGCGATGTCGGAGATCGAGTCCGCACCGATCAGTTTCGCCGATGCGCGCGAGCCGTCTTGGAAGTTGACCTGGATCGCCGACGGTCTCCCGCTTCCGGATGAGCCGGCGACAACGTGGTTGTTGGTCATGATGTATCCGTCGTCGGAGAGGATGACGCCCGATCCCTCGCCCGCCTCCGATCCGCTGACCACGTCGATCGACACCACGGACGGAAGCGTCTTGGCGGCGACCTCCTGCACCGACCCCGCGGGCGCGGCAGCCACGTTCTGACTGTTGGTGTTCGGATCGCCGCCGAGCGGCGCCGAACTGCTCGACGTCGAATCATCGTCGGAGACCTTTGCTCCGACGACGCCGCCGATTCCTCCTGCGACCAAACCGATCACGAGCGCGCCACCGACAAGCGCAGCGATGAGCCCGCCGCGCGACTTCTTGGGCGGCGTCGGCTCACCCGCGTCAGGTGCGTCGAATCCTGTCGGAGGCCCCGGAGGCCCGGGCGGCGTCGTCGAACCCGTTGCGCTCCACGCCTGGTTGGGCTGCTGGCCCGCAGGTGGTCCGTAATACTGCTGCGTCGGTGGTGCACCGAAGCCCTGCTGCCCGCCCGGACTCTGCTGAGAATCGCCGTGACCCGAGCCGTACGCGGGAAATCCACCGGTATGCGGGTCGTTTCCGTACGGATTTCCCCCGTGCGGGCCTCCACCTGTCATCGTCGTGCTTCTTTCCTCGCCTTGTTCGGACCGCGCCTTGGCAGACCGCGGACCCATCGACCGATCTTCGACGCCGGACCGCACTTCCCGTCCGGCGCTCACTTGTTGCTCAACACTATTGGACCGTCTGCTCGCGTAGGTAAGCGATAGGCCGGAAGTGTCGTCTCCCGAAACTATTGACGAATCACCTTCGGTGAAGGTTCCACCGGAGTCGGGCGACCGGGCAGAGTCATCGTGATCATCGCGCCACCGAGACTCGACTGATCAGCGCGGACGGTCCCACCCATCCGGTCGACGACCTGCCGCACAATCGCGAGGCCGAGTCCCGAACCTGGCATCGACCGCGACTGCGTCGACCGATAGAAGCGTTCGAACACCAACTCCCGATCCTCCGGCGGGATACCAGGACCCGCGTCGGAGACGGAGAACTCGGCTGTGCCGGTATCGAGCTGTCGCAGCGTCACGAGTACCGAACGCCCACGCGGACTCCACTTGGCTGCATTGTCGAGGACGTTGACCACCGCACGCGAGAGCCCGTGCTGCTCACCGAATACGAACCACGGCTCGAGATGCACCTCGAATTCGACGTCAACGCGGCGTCGACGTACTCGCTCGAGCGCTGTCTCGACGAGTTCGTCGAGGTCGACCTCCTCGAAGACCACCTCGGGGGTGTCCTCGCGCGCGAGGTCGACGAGATCGCCCACCAGAGTGGACAATTCCTCGATCTGCGCCACGATGTCGGAGCGGAGTTCGATCATGTCGGCCGCGGGCACCGCGGGCGCGCCGGGTTCGCTTGCGGCCATGAGCAATTCGAGATTCGTGCGCAAAGACGTGAGCGGAGTACGCAATTCGTGGCCCGCGTCGGCAACGAGTCGCGCCTGCTGGTCACGCGACTGAGCCAACGCGCGCAGCATGGTGTTGAAACTCTCGGTGAGACGCGCCAATTCGTCGTTTCCCGCCACCGGGATCGGGGTGAGGTCCTGCGTGCGCGCGACCCGTTCGGTAGCGCGAGTGAGGCGGGCGACAGGTCGAAGACCCGCACGCGCGACCGTCGTACCTGCGATTGCCGCGAGCGCGACGCCGCCACACCCCACGACGAAGAGGACCCACGCGAGTCGTTTGAGGACACGATCGGTGTGCAGCAGACTCTGCGCGAGGATGAGGGTGTTGCCGTCGTCGAGTTTGCGTGCGAGTACCCGTTGGTTGTTGACGGTCCGCAGACTCTGCAGGTTGTTCCCCGGATTCGACGGAGAGCGCGCGACTTTGCGTTCGACGTCCTCGAATGGCACCGACCCGACGAGGTAGGTTTGCCCGCTCGGTTTCACCAGCGCGAGAGAGATATTGGTGGAGAACACCGTTCCCGCGACCAACGCCTCGGGACGGTCGTTGAGTGTCCCCATCTTCGCGAGCGCGGTCATGCCGTCTGCGCGGGATTCGAGCTGGTTGTCGACCTCGTTGTACATCGCGCGGTACACCACGAAGTACGCGGCAGCGGCCATCAGGCCCACCGAGACCAGCACGACCGTCGCCGACAACAACGTGACGCGCAGGCGCAGCGAGACCAACCGGGTCAGGGGCATCGGGTCGCGCATTTCGCCCGACTTGCCCTCCGGACGCACCCGCAACCACATCCGTGCGAGGCGGAGTCGAAGCACAGACGGCACTACGGCGGCGTCTCACGTAGCACGTAGCCGACGCCGCGCACGGTGTGAATCAGCCTCGACTCGCCGTCGGCTTCGGTCTTGCGCCGCAGGTATCCGACGTAGACCTCGAGCGCGTTGCCCGATGTCGGGAAGTCGTAGCCCCACACCTCTTCGAGGATGCGGCTGCGGGAGAGCACCCGACGGGGATTGGCCATCAGCATCTCCAGCAGCGCGAACTCGGTGCGGGTGAGGCTGATCTGGCGTTCGCCGCGCGAGACGTCGCGGGTCACCGGGTCGAGCGAGAGGTCGGCGAAGGTGAGCGCCTCCGAATCGGCGTCTTCCTCGGGTGCCGCGCGGCGCAGCAGTGCGCGCAGTCGCGCGAGCAGTTCTTCGAGAGCGAATGGCTTGGGCAGGTAATCATCGGCGCCGGCGTCGAGGCCGGAGACCCGCTCGGAGACGGTGTCGCGTGCGGTGAGCACCAGGATCGGCAGGTCGTCGCCGGTCGATCGGAGTCGGCGACACACCTCGAGACCGTCGAGCCGGGGCATCATCACATCGAGAATCGCCACGTCGGGCCGCTCGGCCACGATCTTCTCCAGCGCTTCGATGCCGTCACCCGCGGTGTCGACGGTGTATCCGTTGAACGTCAGCGAGCGGCGCAGCGACTCGCGGACCGCCCGGTCGTCGTCGACAACAAGAATGCGCATGTAGACAGTCTTATCGACTTCGACTGAGAACCCGCTGAGCAACGCGCCGATTACCGACAACTTCGTGACACTTCGCGGCCTTCGGCGGGTTGAGCATGCTTCGCAAACGTTTTTACCTGTCCGCAACCGCTCGCTCACGGAGCCGCACCCGAACGGTCGGACACTTGCGCGATGACAACAGACATCGCACTCGCGGAGGGCCCGGTCGAGTCGTCGAAAACACCGTGGTACCGATCGATGTTCATCTGGTTGCTGGTGGCGATCGTCGCGGGCATCGTCGTCGGGGCGGTGTGGCCGGACTTCGGCTCGGCCCTCAAACCGCTGGCAGACGGTTTCATCAAGCTGATCAAGATGTTGATCGCACCGATCATCTTCTGCACGGTGGTGCTCGGCATCGCCCACGTCGGCGACATGAAGGCCGTCGGGCGGATCGGGGTCAAAGCACTCATCTACTTCGAGGTCGTCACCACGTTTGCCCTGATCTTCGGGCTCGTGATCGGCAACATCGTCAAACCCGGTGCCGGTTTCAACGTGAACCCCGAAACCCTGGCGACCGGAGCCGAAGCCGTCGCGAAGAAGACCAGCAACGGCGAACTCCCCCACACTGTCGAGTTCTTGATGAACATCATCCCGACGTCGGCGATCTCCGCCTTCGCCGAGAACGAGTTGCTGCAGGTGCTGTTCTTCGCGGTCCTCTTCGGACTCGCGCTTGCCAAGATCGGCGAGAAGGCGCCCATCGTGCTGGGGTTTGTCGATCAGTCCAGCCACGTCTTCTTCACCATGATCGGCTGGATCATGAAGCTGGCTCCGCTCGGAGCATTCGGCGCGATGGCGTACATCATCGGCCAGTACGGCATCTCGTCACTGGGCAGCTACGGCAAACTCATCGCGTGCTGCTACCTCGCAGCGGTGCTGTTCATCCTGGTTCTCGGGGTGATCGTCCGGGTCTTCGCGGGCGTCAACCTGTGGAAGTTCATCGTCTATATCAAAGACGAGCTGTTCGTCGCACTCGGCACCGCGTCGACGGAAGTGGTGCTGCCGCGCATCATGACCAAGCTGACCTACGCGGGGTGTTCGCGGTCCGTCACGGGACTCGTTGTCCCGACCGGCTATTCGTTCAACCTCGACGGCGCGACCCTGTACCTCTCGATCTGTGTGCTGTTCCTCTCACAGGCGATGGGCGTGCACCTCAGCCTCGGCGAGCAGTTGACCGCGATGCTGGTGCTGATGCTGACGTCGAAAGGCATGGCGGGAGTACCCGGTTCGTCGTTCCTGGCATTGTCAGCCACGATCTCGGCCATCGGTCACGGATCGATTCCCGTTGCGGCCGTTGCCCTTCTGCTCGGCGCCGACCGCATCATGGACTCGATGCGGGTGTCGGTGAACCTGATCGGCAACTGCGTCGCCACCTTCGTCGTCGCCGCATGGGAGGGCGAACTCGACAAGGAGAGAATGGCACTCGTGCTCGCCGGCCAACCTGTCCCCCCGCTCGAGGAAACCAACCCGATCACCGGCGAGAAGCAATTGCTCCCCGAGGAGGAAGGGCTCGGCCTGCACACCGTCGAAGCCGAAACCAAGCAGGACTGAACCGCGCCGAAACCAAGCAGGACTGAACCGCGCAGAACTGAGAGTTGCAGGGCTGCACGGTTTCAGCGCAGGAAACGTCGAATGTGCTCGGCTGCTACCGCTTACGCCAGCCCGCAGCGCCGACCATGTCGCCCACGCGGGTGAACTTCACTCGCGGACGGCCTTGTTCGGAGCCGCGTCGACGTTCGATCCGGTCGATTGCGCGCATACCGCGATAGCCGATGACGTGGCGAGTTCGCTTGCGTAGCAACGAGCTGAACTCGCCGGGCTGACGCGTGGTACGACTCAGCTTGCCGTCGACCGCGTCGCGGATGAAGTCCTCGACCGTCAACTGGGCGCACTTCTTGTTCGCCCCGATGCCGCCACTCGGACCGCGCTTGGCCCAGCCGAGCACGTACGAACCGGGAATGATCTCGCCCGAGTCGTCGAGCATCCGTCCGTCGACGTTCGGGAACAGTCCACGAGCGTCGTCGAAAGGAAGTCCCGCAATGGGAACCGAGCGGTATCCGATGCTGCGCACGGCGAGGTCGGCGTCGATCCGATGCGTCTGCCCGCCGGTAGTGACGGTGACGCCTTCGACGCGCTCGTCACCGAGTATCTCGTCGGGAGTGCTGTGGAACAGGAACACGATTCGTCGGTGGTCGGGGTCCGCAGGCCCGGTCAGGTCGGGAACTCCGGCGCCGTCGGCGTCGTCGACGACGAGCACCTCGACACCCGGAATCGTCGACAGCGCACGGTATTCGGCCGACGTGTAGGCCGCGTGCGCCTGATCTCGACGACCGAGCAGGACAACCTCGTGGACGTTCTGCTGCTCCAGGATGCCCAGTGCGCGGTCGGCAATGTCGGTGGTGGCCAACAGTTCCGGTGGCGACACGAGGATTCGCGCGACGTCGAGGGCCACGTTTCCGGTTCCGACGATCACGGCGCGTCCGCTCGCCGGATCGGCGTCGGTCGAGCGACGGATCGGCGGAGCAGCGTCGGCGCCGGGCACCGCGTTGTACCAGGCGACGAGTTCGGTCGCCGACGTCGAGCCAGGCAGGTCCTCACCCGAAATGCCAAGGCGTCGTGACTCACTCGCGCCGACCGCGTAGAACACGGCGTCGAAGTGCTCGGCGAGTTCGGCGGGCGTGATCTGACCCTCCGACTCGCCGACCTCGACATTGGTCGCCATCGTGACGCGCGGGTCGCGGTAGAGCAGATCGAATCCGCGCAGGACGCCCTTGGTGCCGGGATGGTCGGGGGCGACGCCCGCGCGAACCAGGCCGCCGGGCGTGGGCAATTTGTCGATAACGGTGACCGAAGCCTCGGTGCGGTCGAGCAGCGTACGCAGCGCGTAGCCGCCCGACGGTCCGGTGCCAACCAGCGCAACACGAAGTCCCGCAGGCAATTTCGGAATCTCGGGGTAGACAACGTCAGACCAGCCCGACTTCACGTCCGGGTTGTTCTTGTAGTAGTCGGCGTTGATCTCGATGAAGACCTTGTCCCTGGTGCCGAGGTTCTCGGCCGGGAAGATCGCGTCGACAGGGCACGCGTCTGCACATGCACCGCAGTCGATGCAGGCCTGCGGATCAATGTGCAGGATGTCGGAGGTGCCGAAACCGCGCTCCTCCGGCGTCGGATGAATGCAGTTGACCGGACACACGGATACACATGCTGCGTCGCTGCAGCAGGACTGAGTGATGACGAACATCAGAGCATGTGCACTTTCCGGTAGTAGTACGCGGCGGGCTTGGTCAGGAGGCCGACCTCGTCGAGGAACTCCATGAGGTGCGCACAGCTACCGCGGATCATCGAGTGGAAGTGCGAGTTGGTATTCATCTCTGCGACAGCACGATCGGCGTCGAGCCCGGCGTCGACGAAGGCCTGACGCTGCACGAGGCTCGACACGATGAAGTAGCCACCGAGCGCGACGTAGAGCGCGCTGAACTGACGGCGGAACCAGCCGACACCCTTCATCGAATCGCGGACCTCTTCACGCGCGAACTTCATGTGGCGCGACTCTTCGAGGACGTGAATCTCGTTGACGGTACGGATGAACGGAAGCACGCGCTCGTCGCGCATGCAGCCGCGCTGGAAGACGTCGAGGACCTCTTCGGCGACCAGGATGCCCGCGAACGCGACCTCGTCCTTGGCGGTGCGCTTGAACAGCTTGCCCGCGCGACCGACCCACTTGGTGGGCTTGTACGACGTGCCGACCATCTTCTCCGACGCCTTGGCGAACATGATCGAGTGACGGCACTCGTCGGCGATCTCCGTGAGCGCGAACTGGAACTCATTGCTGTGATAGGCGCCGAGGTACTGGTCGCGGATGACCATCTCCTGCAGGATCATCTCGAACCAGATTCCGATATTCATGATCGACGCGAACTCGTGACGCGTCACCGAGATCCGCTGTTCCTCGGTCATCTCGTCCCAGTAGTCCGTGCCGTAGAGCGACGACCACTCCGGGCTGCACCCGTACTTGGTCGGGTCCATCGGAAGACTCCAGTCGATCTCCGTCATGGCGTTGCGCGAGAGCCGCGCCGCCGACGCAAGGAGACGCTCGGACACGACGTCGGCACCCTCGTCACGAAGACTCACGACGTTGCCGACGACGTCGTCGGTGGGTTCGGTGCGGTCCATTGCAGCAGTCATGGTGCTCGACTTCCCATCTCCGCCTGCGGCGGAACTCGGCGACCTGAATTTCAGTGGCACAGCGGTGAGGTGTTGACCCTCAGTTTTGTATCAACGACTAATGTCATATCAACGTTTGTTGTCAAGATAGCACCCAGGTGTGAGGTAGTAAACAACTCGGACATCTATACTGGCGAGTAAGTTACGGAAGCGGAACGTCGTCGCAGTTCAGAAGGGCAGGAACCTCATGTCATCGATCTTCATCACCGGTGGGGCCGCGGGTATCGGCCTGGCCACGGCGGAGCGTTTCGCACGCGAGGGGTGGACCGTCGGCGTGTACGACGTCGACAACGACGCGCTCGACAAGGTGAAGGCGAACCACCCCGATTTCATCACCGGCAAGATCGACGTCCGCGACCCCAAGGAGTGGGACGACGCCCTCGCCGACTTCACAGCACACACCGGCGGAACCCTCGACGTCCTCGACAACAACGCCGGCGTGCTCACCGAGGGCAAGCTCGCCGACATCTCCCCCGACGCCGTGCGTCGCCAGATCGACATCGACGCCCTCGGCGTGACGCTGGGAGCTCAGGCCGCACACAAGTACCTCAAGAAGACGCCGGGCTCGCACCTGGTGAACATCGCCTCGGCGTCGGCGATCTATGGGCAGCCGGGCATCGCCACCTACAGCGCCAGCAAGTTCTACGTCGCGGGACTCACCGAGGCACTCGAGCTCGAGTGGGAACCCGACGGCATCCGCGTCGTGAGCATCTGGCCGCTGTGGGCCAAGACCGCGCTGGCGGCCAACGGCGCCAAGTCGACCAAGACGCTGGGCGTGCGGATCACCCCCGAGCAGGTCGCCGACAAGATCTGGGAGTCGGTCCATCCCACCAAGAATGATCTGCGGCTGCACCGCACGAGTTACTCCGTCGGCACCCAGACGCTCTTCCTGGGCAACGCGGCAAAGTTCATCCCCAACTCGCTCAACCGACTGGTGAACAAGGTCATCGCTCAGTAGTCACCCGAGACGGGCGGTGAGAGGTGTATCGCCGCCCGTCACCCGCGACGACGCCGGTTGTAGCCGACGCCGCGTGGCGCCATCGGCAGCCGCCAACCGAGGACGAGCGCAACCAGGCGTAGCAGTGCGCCGACGATGAGTCCTGCGATGACCCAGACCTGCGACGGCAGGTCGGAGTACGTTCTGCCGATCGCGACTACCGCGGCAGCGACGATTGCGGGCACCGCGTAGAGATCGGCTGGTTGCAGGAGCAACGGAATCTCGTTGGCGAGCACGTCGCGCAGGACGCCACCGCCGATCGCCGCGAGCATCCCGATGAGGGTTGCGGCGAAGGCGTGCGCGTGATGGTCGATCGCGATACTCGCGCCGGTGGCGGCGAACAATCCCATGCCGATCGCGTCGAGGACAACGATGGTCCGACGCAGCAGCGCAAACGACGGATGAAAGATCACGGTCACCAGCGCGGCGATCAGTGCTGTCGTGACGGGGACCCAATTGTCGAGCGCCGAGGGCGGGGTGATGCCGAGCAGAAGATCGCGCAGAATGCCGCCGCCGACTCCGGTCAGCACCGCAACCGTCGCGATCCCCCAGATGTCGAAGTCCTTTCGGATTCCGACCAACGCTCCCGACGCAGCGAACACCCCGATACCCGCGATGTTCAAGATCGCAAGCAGCATCGGCACCTCGCTTTCACGGCGACCACCCGCGCTTTCACGGTGTACTTCCGCACTGGAGGACTTTCACGGCGTAGTTCCGGAGGAGTGCACATCCAGGCGTACTTCCACAGAACAGCACAACTGCCGCAACGTCTGGGACGTTGCGGCAGTTGTGCTGGATTAAGTCGCTGAGGTTATGTCGCGATCAGCGGCGGTCGAGATCGATGATGCCAGCGCGCGCAGCCTTGACCAGACGACGCGGGATGCGCTGAGCGACACCGTTCACCTTGACCTCCTGCAGCGCGGGGTTGTCCGCTTTCCACTGCGAACGACGGCTGCGGGTGTTGGCCCGCGACATCCGGCGCTTCGGTACAGCCATGGTTGTGCCCTTCTCTACTGTGTCCTTACGGACTGTGTCTCACTGTGGTCCTCGCGGACAGGTCACTGTGGTCCTCGCGGACCTGCAACCGTGGCCCTCGCGGACCGTGCCCTCAGGTCGTCCGTTCTCCACAGAGTGGGGCGTCGACCGGCGTGGTGGACGTGCCACGCAACCCTCGGGCGCAGCACGCAACCTCTCTAGACTACCGGTCGCGCGGTCAACCTCCAAAACGACGGGAGTGAATGGCGCCGACGTCGGGCGCGATCAGCCTCTGTCAGTACGTCGAGCTGTCGCTCAGATCCCAGTTGCCCGAGCTCAAGAACGCAATCCAATAGATGACCCCGATGACCACGCCGATCGCGCCGATGATGATGCCCGCGAGTGCCATCCCGTCGCCCTTCTGGGTTCCATTGGAGGCACTGATCTGTTTACGCGCGACGAAACCCAGCACGATGCCCACCGCCGGGACCACGATGGTGAAGCAGCACGCAAGGGTTCCGACAATCGACACGATCAGCGACGCGATCGCCATACCGTTCGTCGTCTGCCCCGCCGGATAGCCGGGCTGACCGTACGCGGGCTGACCGTACGCGGGTTGTCCGTACGCCTGCTGGCCATAGCCGGGCTGACCGTACGAGGACTGGCCGTAGGGCGGTTGACCGTACGGTGACTGCCCGGACTCGGCGGACGACTGACCGAAACCCTGCGGCGTGCCGTAGTCGGGCTGCGCCGAGGACTGGCCGTACTGGGGCGTCGAGCCGTAGTCGGGGGTCGAGCCGGGTGTCTGGCCGGGTGTCTGACCGTAGTCGGGTGTCTGGCCGTATTGCGGAGCCTGCGAGCCGGAGCCGTAGTCGGGTGTCTGGCCGTACTGCGGAGCCTGCGAGCCCGAGCCGTAGTCGGGCGTCGAACCGTACTGCGGCGGCTGGTACGTCGACTCGCCCTGCGAGGGCGGGCCGTAGGCGGAGGGGTCGAACTTGGTCGTCGGAGGCTCAGGTGATCCGCTGCCGGCCGGCGGAGTTGAACCCGAGGCCCCCGAACCCGAGGCCGCTGAACCAGAGGCCCCCGAACCAGCTGAGCCGGAGCTTGGCCGCTTGATCAGCGAGGTGGCATCGTCGCTCGGCGTCGACCCAGGTGCGTCGGCGCTGGGTGAGCCGGAAGCGTCGGAGCCGGTCGAGTTCTGGTCTGGGCGCTCTGGATCCGATGCGCTCGAACCTCCATACGGAGTGGACATCTGCGTTCACCTCTCTGGGTTCGCCCCTTTGGGTTCCCTCGTTGGGATCGCCGTCGGCGTTATCGCCGCACCGACCGTACTGTCAGAGGGACCGGGCACGCCCCGCAGGGCGTGGTCACTCCAATGCTGCCGCCAGCTTAGTGAAAAGCGCACAAGCCCGGCTGCATACACTCATCCGAGTGTCAGGCGTCGTCTCAGGTTTCACCGTCATCTTCATTCTGGTGGCCATCGGATTCGCCCTGGGCCGGACGCAGATCCTCGGTGAACACGCCCATGACGTGATGTCGCGACTGGTGTTTTTCGTCTGCACGCCGGCGCTGCTGTTCTCGTCGCTGGTGACCTCCGACCTCTCGGTCATCTTCTCGTCGACGCTCGTCATCGCAGGAGTCTCGGCGTTTGCGACCGGAACGCTCTACATCGTGATCGCGCGCGGGGTGCTGCGACGTCGCGAGGTGCCGGAGCTGACCATCGGCGCGCTCTCGTCGTCGTACGTCAACAGCGTCAATCTCGGTCTACCGATAGCGATCTTCGTTCTCGACGACGCCTCGTTCATCGCGCCGTTGCTGCTGTTTCAGATTCTGATCTACTCGCCGCTGGCGTTGGGCGTCCTCGACGTCACCGCGTTGGACCGCACCGCGGGAAAGTCGGTGCTGCGCGACACCCTGCGACTCCCCCTGACCAACCCGATCGTGATCGGCGGGCTGATCGGAGTGGTCGTCTCGCTGATCGGGTGGCATCCGCCCACCGCGATCCTCGAACCGATGAAAATGCTCGGCAGTGCGTCGGTGCCCGCGGCGCTCCTGGCATTCGGAATGTCGCTGACAGGCGTGCCGCTGTTCAAGAAGGGGCAGAGTCCGCGGCGCGAGGTCGCACTCGCGACCGTACTCAAGATGCTGTTCATGCCCACGTTGGTCTACGTGATCGCGCGATGGGGGTTCGGCGAGTCAGGACACACGTTGTTCGCACAGGTCGTGATCGCGGCGCTGCCGACCGCCCAGAACGTGCTGGTCTACGCGACGCGGTACCGGCGGGGGCAGGTACTCGCGCGCGACACCGCACTGCTCACCACCCTGGTATCGATCCCCGTCATCGCGGTGATCGCGTGGTTGCTGGCCTGAGCGACCGAGTTGCGGCGGAATCCCCTCAGTTGCGTGGGACGCTCGGGGGCATTTTTGTACCCCTGTGTCCCACGCAACTCGAGCCAGATCGTCAGTCGACGTCGACGGACCCGGTCGCGAACTCGCCCGCGGCACCGAGCGCGATCTCTTCTTCACGCTGGTGCGCCGTCAGGTGGTGCGGGCTTCGACGTGGAATCCCGAAGGCCGCGAGCAGGGCAGCGAGCGCGAACGCTCCGGCGCCGAGCAGGAACGCGGCGCGGTAGGCGTTCTCCGTCGGAAGCGAGACCGCGGTGCCACCCACGACGTGAATCGCGACCTCGGCAGCGAGCACGGTGATGATGACCGCGCTGCCGATCGCGCCACCGACCGTGCGCATGATGGAGTTGATCGAATTGGCGATGCCGGTTTCATGCGGCTCGACATTTTCGACCAGGAGCGCAGGCATGGCCGAATATGCCGCGGCCACAGCCACATTCGCAACGATGAGGCCGGCGATCATCTCGCCGGTGTTCTCGTGCAAGAAGGTCAGCATCAGCATTCCGACCACGCCGATCACGCTCGCACCGAGCAGCACGATGCGGGGACCCACACGGCCGACCAGTCCGCCCGCGACCGGGCCTACGAGGATCGACACGATCGCGCCGGGAAGCATGAACGCCACACTGGTCCGTAGGACAGAGGCGCCGAAGCCGTAGCCCGCCAACGCATCCGGCGTCTGCACGAAGTACGTCGCGCCGAGGAACACGCTGAACATCGCGAACCCGACGCACAGCGACGCGACGTTCGTGGCGAGAACTGCTCGCTGCTTGAGCAGGTCGACGGACACCAGCGGCTCGCCGCGTCGACTCTGCAGTATCCAGAAGCCGCCGAGCACGACGACGGCGGCGACGTAGAGGCCGATCACACGTGCCGACCCCCAGCCCCACGTGTGGCCCTGCGACGTCGGCAGCAGGAGGCACACCAGACCGATCGCGAGCACCAGCGCACCGAAGTAGTCGACGCGACCGCCCGTTCCCGGTCGAGACGGAATCGCGAAGATCACGAGCACCAGAACGACGGCCGACATCGCCACACACAGCCAGAAGATGCGCCGGTAGTCGGCGCCGCCCTGTGTCAGCAGACCTGTTGCCACGAGCGCCAGCCCGCTACCGACTCCCAACGACGACGCCGTGATCGCCATCGCCCCGGTGAGACGTTCGCGGGGCAGCTCCTGCCGCAGCACGCTGATCGCCAGCGGGAAGAGTCCGAAGCTCGCACCCTGCAACACGCGACCGACGATGAGCAAGTCGATCGAATTCGCCAGCGCCGCAATGAGACTGCCCACCAAGGTGATCAGCAGCACCGCGACGATCACTCGCTTGTGCCCGTAGACGTCGCCGAGACGCCCGAACAGCGGAGTGAATGCCGACGCCGCCAGCATCGTCGCCGTGGTCACCCATCCGACAGTCGTCAGCGAGACGCCGAGCTGCTCACCGATCTGCGGCAGCGCGGGCACCGCGAGGGTCTGAATCATCGAGAGCAACAGCACCGACGCCGCCGCGGCAACGACGATCAGTGCTGTCGACGAGCGCACCTTCGAGGGTGCCTGCTCCGGAGCTGCCGCTTGTGTCATACGGGACAATCTAGAACAAAATCGACGCTTCGTCGATTTTTGTCGACGACTAGTCGAAATTGTCCGGATTTCCTACTATGGAGGTATGACGACCAAGGCGCCCGACGATTCGCAGGCCAACCCGGCCCGCCGTAGAGGTGCTCGCACCAAGGGCGACGAGCGTGAAGATCAGATTCTGAGCGCGATGCGTTCACTTCTCGCCGACCATCCGATCGACGACGTCACCATCGACGACATCTCTTCTGCGGCAGGCATTTCACGAACGAGCTTCTACTTCTACTTTCCGTCGAAGCAGGCCGTCCTCACGACGCTCATGGAACGGATCTGGGACGACTTCGCCAGCACTCACGACTGGTTCGACGCCGTCGGACCCGACCCCGACGGCCTGCGCGAGCAACTCGACGCCGTCGCCGCGATCTGGCAGACGAACGGATCGATCATGGCGTGCGCAGCCCGGACCGGATACACCTCCGGTTACGCGCCGCTACAGGACTTCCTCGCGCGAGCACGCGCCCGATTCGTCGAACGACTCGCCGCCAAGATCGAGCGCGATCGATCAGCGGGGCTGGCGCCCGACGGTCCGCCAGCCGCCAATCTGGCAAACCTGGTGGCCGTGATGCGCGACGCAGGCCTGAGCGAACTGACATCGTCCGCGGGCACGGTTCCTGCGGTCACGGTCCCCGCGGACGACGCTCTCGACACACTCACCGTCGCCATCCTGCGGATGATCTACGGTCGCATCGACTGACGACCCCGCGAGCGCGATCAACAGCACCGCGCGAGCGCGACCAACAGCACCGCGCGGGTGCGATCAGCGACACCGCGCGGGCACGATCAACAGCACCGCGATCAACGACGCTCCTTGCGCTTGACGTCCACTCCGCCCATCAACGCGAATCCGGTGACGTGGACAGTCGGAGCGCCGGGGCGCCCGGGCCCCTCGGCTTTGCTCTCGAATCCGCCCATGATGGCGAGACCACCGACCTCGAGGGTCACATCCGGCGGCACGATGACGTCGACGCCACCCATGATCGCCACACACTGGACAGTCAGCACCGGTTCGGTGAACTCGACCTCTCGCAGGTCGATCTCGACGCCGCCCATGATCGCGGTCGCCTCGAGCTGATCAGCAACCGCCGCACGGCCTTTCAGCTCCGAGCCGGACATGATCGCGAGTCGATGACGCACCGGCTTACGCCCCGACCCCGTGCCGGGACGCGTCACGCCCGTCGGGTACGGGTCGCCGGGTCGCGGCAGGGGTACACCGAGTTTCCCGACGGGAAGGTCGTCGGTCAATGCGTCGAGATCGCCGAAAGTCTTTGCGGTAGAGGCCTTCAGCGCCCGCTCCTCGTATTCGCTCGGCGTCAGCGCGCCGCTGGTCATCGCCGCGGAGAGGATCTGGTGCACGAGTTCGCGGTCGGCGTCGGCCGCTCTGAGTCGGTGATCGGGCGCAGGCGTACCGCCGGGAGCCGCGGCCTCGTGCTGGGCGGGACCGAGCTTGGTCAGGTCGGGCTTGGCGGGCTCAGCGTTTGCCTGCTCAGCGTTGGCCGGCTCAGGCTTGCCCGACTCGGGCTTTGTCAGATCCGGCCCGGTCGATTCAGGAGCTGCCGGGTCATGCCCAGTCGAATCGGGTTCTGGCAGTTCGGGCTCTGGCAGTTCGGCGGGAACGCTCATACCGTCGACGTTAGTGATCGCATGCGGCGCCCGACACCCTGAAATACCCTGACTCGTCCCCTGATTTCTCCGAGATCCGCCTCACGCGCCGATCAACCGCGGCGCGGACGCCGTGACCGCAGGTAGTCTCCGACCACCGCGGCGCCGAGTCCGTCGACGTCTGGGGCCACCACCCGACCGCCGATCCTGCGGGCGATCTGGTCCATGAAGTGCGCGAGGCCGGGGTCCTCCCCCAGCCGGAAGAACGTGACCTGCGCACCCATCCGTGCGACGTGGTCGAGTTCGCGCACGGTGAGCGCGATGGTCTGCGGGTGCGGCGGATAGAAGAAGAACGGCTCGCCGCTCGGGTCGAGGTGCGCGGTGGGCTCACCGTCGGTGACGACGAGGACCACCGGCTGCGCGTTGGGGAATCTCCGCAGGTGCCGTTGGGCGAGCAACAGTGCGTGGTGCAGGTTGGTTCCCTGTTCCATCCGTGGCTGCAGGCCGGTGAGTTCGGCGATGTCGATGCTGCGGGCATATCGTCCGAACGCGATCACTTCGAGTTCGTCACTGCGAAACCTGGTGGAGATCAAGTGATTCAGCGCGATCGCGGTCCGCTTCATCGGCGTCCAGCGACCTTCCATCTCCATTGAGAACGACGTGTCGACCAGCAGCACCACCGCGGCCTGTGTCCGCGCCTCGGTGTCGGCGACTTCGACGTCGCGGACCGAAATGTGCACACCCTCGCGAGCCATCGCCGACGGCGCGTTCACGGGATCGGAACTCTCGGAGATGGTGCGCAACACCGCATTCGAGACAGTTCTCGTGACATCCCACGGGTCGGTGTCGCCGAACTCCCACTCGCGCGTCGCCCCGGTCGGCTCGCCGAGCAATCCTGATTTGCGAGTCTGTCGGTCACCCCGACGCCCCGACATCTGGTCGGCGATGTCACGAAAGATGGTCTGCCCCAACTGCCTCATCGCCTTGGGGCTCAGCCGCAGAGTCCCGTCAGACGTGCGGTCGAAGAATCCCTGCTCGGTCAACGCCTTCTCGAGCTCGGCGAGTGTTCGGGCGTCGACGGCCGCCTGGTCGCCGAGTTGTCGTGCGAGGGCGTCGAGGTCGATATCGTCCATGCGCGCGCCGGCGTACTGCTGCGAGAGTTGCTCGGAGAGCGCGTCGAGTTCGGAGATGTCGCGCAGCGCCGCCGCACCCTGCCCCAGTCCCATCTGCTGATCACCCGAGAACGACTCGCCGCCATCCCAATCGAGGCCCGGCCTTGCCTCGCGCAGCGCCGAATCCATTTGCGCGAGTTGATTCATCAAGTCGGGTGACCCGAACGCCTGCTGCGCGAGCTGATCGAGTTCTGCTCGTTGTTCGGGCGTGAGCGAGTTGTAGAACTGCTGTGCCGCGGCGGCACGTTGTGCGAGCGAGTCGATGAGTTCTTCTGTGTTGCGCGGGTTTTCGGGGAAGTAGTCGCCGTGTTTGCGCATGAAGTCGTCGAATTGCTCACTGGTGTCCTCGCCACGATTGTGGGCGTCGAGAAGCTTGTTGAGGTCGGTGAGCATCTCGGAGATGGCCTCACGGTCCTGATCGGTGGCACCCTCGAGCGCTTCCTTCATGCCCGCGAAACGTTGGTCGAGCAGTTCTCGCCCGAGCAGATCCTTGATCTTCTCGAAGTCCTCGCGCGCCTGAGGACTCCGCCAGTTGTACTCCGACAGTTCCTCGACGGCCTGGGCGGTCGACGGCGGCAAACTCCCGATCTGCATCTCGGCGAAACGCGCGTCGTCGTCGAGGTCGCGTGCGAGTTGCTTGCGCTCCTCGAGTACCGCGCGGTCGAGGAGCTCGCGGATCTCATTGAACGTTCCGTCGAGGTTCCGTTGCTTCAACAGCTCCTGCCGCCGACGGTTGACCTCTTCGCGCAGCTTGTCCAGCCCGCGCATGTCCTGAGTCCCGCGCCGCAGGAATTCGCGCAACGCGCGCTGCGGCGACGCCCCCGCCATCACGTCGTCGCCGATCTCCTCGAGCGCTTCGCGGAGATCGACCGGCGGCGCAAGCGGGTCGGGGCCACCGGTGTACCGCTGATAGCGCGAACGGTGAAAGTTCTTCTGAGCCATGTGTATACGTCCAGCCCGATGTCGTACGGCCGAGATCAGCCGTAGATGGTCTGCCCCTCGTCGTCGGCTTCCTTGCCGATGCGACGGGCCAGAAATAGTCCCTCGAGCGCCAATTCGAGTGCGCTCGCACGCTCACCGTCGGCCTCGGCGTCGAGACGCTCGGCGATGCCGTCGAGGACACCGGCCGTCGTCTCGGGTGAGGGGATCGACGCCAAGAAGTCCGACGCCGTGACCCTGTCGCCGGTGACGACGGGCTCTCCGTTCTCCAGGGCGTCGACGAGCGGCGCCATGTCGATGCCGCCGAGGTGTGCGCGCACGGTGTCAGCGACGGATTTGCGGAGCAGGTGCTCGAGGATCTCGAGCTCGCGCCCCTCCTCACCCGACTCGAACTCGATCTTGCCGCGCAGCACCTCAATCACCGATTCGAGGTCGACGACGCGCGCAACGGGCACGTCCTCCCCGGTCACGGTGGCGCGATGCAACGCTGCGGCGGCGACGGTCTCTGCGGCCGCGATCGAGAACCTCGCCGAGACGCCCGACCGCTGATCGATCGACGGATGGTCACGCGCGTAGCGGGTGAAGCGGGCGAGGATCTCGGTGATGAACGTCGGAACCGTCGCCGTGAGGTCGGCTTCCTGCTCGATGACGGAGATCTCGTCGTCGAGTTCTAGTGGGTAATGCGTCCGGATCTCGGCGCCGAAGCGGTCTTTGAGTGGTGTGATGATGCGGCCGCGGTTGGTGTAGTCCTCGGGGTTCGCGCTCGCCATGACCAGCACGTCGAGTGGGAGCCGCAGCGTGTAGCCGCGCACCTGAATGTCGCGCTCCTCCATCACGTTGAGCATGGAGACCTGGATGCGTTCGGCAAGGTCGGGCAGCTCGTTGATGGCGACGATGCCACGGTGCGCACGGGGAATGAGTCCGAAGTGGATGGTCTCCGGATCGCCGAGGCTGCGCCCCTCGGCCACCTTCATGGGGTCGATGTCGCCGACGAGGTCGGCAACGGAGGTGTCGGGTGTCGCGAGCTTCTCGCTGTAGCGCTGGCTACGGTGACGCCACTCGATCGGGAGCTCGTCGAGAAGTGCGGCCGCACGTCGAACCGACGCGGGCGTGATCGGCTCGTACGGATGCTCGCCGAGTTCAGAGCCCTCGATGACCGGCGTCCACTCGTCGAGCAGGCCGACCAATGTGCGCAGAATGCGCGTTTTGCCCTGACCGCGTTCGCCGAGCATGACCACGTCGTGGCCTGCGATCAGCGCACGCTCGAGCTGCGGGATGACCGTTGCCTCGAACCCGACGATTCCCGGCCACGGGTCGTCGCCCTCGCGAAGCGCGGTGAGCAGATTGTGGCGGATCTCGTCACGCACACTGCGCTGCACATGGCCGCTGGCACGCAGCTCACCGACGGTTCTTGGTGAGGGTGGGCGACTTTCGGTGGTTTGGGAGTTGGATGTGGTGAAGTTCTCCTCTGGCACCTTCTCCACGGTACTCCCGTCGACGTCGCGGGCGCCGGGTTCACGACTGCGTTCGCCGCTGGACTCAAGGACGCCAGGCGGGATCGCGACCGATGAATCCGACGAGCCGCGTGACCGGATCGGCGTCGTCGTCGACGGGCACCGCCGGTCCGTACTGACCTGAGGATCGCAGCAGCTCCTCGATACCGGTCATGCCGTCGAGCAGTCGTTGCGCGAACACGGGGTCGAGGTCGGGGGCGCGACCTCCCGCCGCCGCGAGATCCCACGTGTGCATGAAGACGTCGGCCGTATAGAACTGATCGACCGCGTCGGCGAGGCGATGTTCACCGACCATCGGGTGCGCGAAAGCCGAGTCCGACGACGGGCCGTCGAGCAATTCCCCGATCGCCGCGCTGCGCGCCTGCCAGGCGGCGAGTGGGTCGTCGGCGACTGTCGGGCCGTCGGGTAGCTGCACTCCCCCGGCGGCGAGGAAGCCCGCGAACCAGTCGACGAGATGAGCGACGACGTCGCGCGCCACCCATCCATCGATGGGCGTCGGAGCATCCCAGTCTTCTACTGCTGCAACCTCTTCGGCGAATCCGTTCGCGACGATGCGATGCCGGTCGGCCGGGGTGAGCTCGGTGATCGACGTCATGTCAGAGTTCACCCAGCAGGCCGTCGAGCTTGGCGTAGCCCTCGTTGACCCCGACCTCCATGCCCGACGACAACCAGCCGTCGCGGGCTTCGAAACTGTCGCAAAGGGATTGGGCGTGCAGGCGCGTGGTGCCGTCGCCGAGGTCCTCGAAGTTCAGCGTCTCCAGCGCCACCTGATCGGGCATGCCCTCCCAGGTGAAGGTCTGCACGATCGTGTCGTCGGACACGGTGTGGAAGCAACCGCGGAAGGCGAATTCGTCGTCGTCACGCGATGACACATAGCGCCAGCTCCCACCGTTGCGGACGTCCCACTCGACGATTCTGCTACTGATCGAGTGCGGCCCCACCCAGCGCACGAACAGCTCGGGATCGGTGTGTGCTTTCATCAATTGTGCTGGGGTGCCGCGGAAGTCGCGTGTGATGCGGATGATCGGCACCTCCCTGTCGGCCTCGATGGTGGCTTCCGGATAGCGCGTCTGCGTGCTCATGATGCCTTGCCCTTCTTCATCGGTGTCTCGTCGCCACGGCGAACCGCGTCGTTCTTCTCTGCGTCGTCCATCGTCGAGTTGTTCATCTCTGCCAATACGACGTCGAGACGCTGATAGCGCTCCTCGGCCGCGCGGCGATACCGCTCGATCCACTTGGTCATGAGGTCGAATACCTCGGCTTCCAGGTGGACAGGACGGGTCTGCGCCTCCCGGGTGCGGGTCACCAGGCCTGCGTCTTCGAGCACCTTCAGATGCTTCGAGACCGCCTGGATGCTGACGTCATAGGGCTCGGCGAGCTGACCGACCGTCGCGTCGCCGACCGCGAGCCGCGCGACCATGTCACGCCGGGTCGGGTCTGCCAGTGCGGCGAATACCTTGGACAGCTCGTCTGCCACTCGTCCTCCTCAACCGTTTGGTTGAATACGAGTGTGCGACGGGGCCATTGGATTGTCAACCCTTTGGTTGAATACTCCGCGCGCCGCACTTGTCGCTGGTCGAGCTTGTCGAGACCACCCGCTGGCCGAACGCACCCGTCGCTGGTCGAGCGCACTTGTCGCTGGTCGAGCTGAACCCGCTGGTCGAGCCGAACCCGCTGGCCGAGCGCACCATCGCTGGTCGAGCTTGTCGAGACCACCCGCCGATCGAGCGCACCCATCGCTGGTCGAGCTTGTCGAGACCACCCGCTGGTCGAGCTTGTCGAGACCACCCGCTGGTCGAGCTGGACGCGTCGCCGGTCGAGCGCACCCGTCGCTGGTCGAGCTTGTCGAGACCACCCGCTGGTCGAGCTTGTCGAGACCACCCGCTGGTCGAGCTTGTCGAGACCACCCCGCTGGCCGAGCTGCCCAGCCAAAGTGGTTTCGACTCGGGTGCTCGCTGCGCTCGCGCCCGCTCAACCAGCGGAAGACGGGCCCGGCCCGCTGCTCGAGCTGAATCCGCCAAAGTGGTTTCGACTCGGGTGCTCGCTGCGCTCGCGCCCGCTCAACCAGCGGAAGACGAGCCCAGCCACCCCGCTAGTCGAACTGACCCGGATCCTCGCTACGCTCACGCCCGCTCAACCAGCGGAACACGGCCCCAGCCCGCTGGTCGAACTGACCCGGATCCTCGCTACGCTCGCGCCGGCTCAACCAGCGGCCGACGGGCCAAGCGGCTCGTCGCCGCGGAGCGTGATGCGGTGCATCACTCGGCGGTTGTCGCCGTAGTCGCGGTTCGCATAGTGCAGGGTATTGCGGTTGTCCCACAGCACCAGGTCGCCGAGGCGCCAGCGGTGTCGCACAATGTGTTCCGGCTTCGTCAGGTGCGCGTAGAGCAGATCCAGAATGCCGCGGCTCTCGGCGTCGGACACGCCCTCGATGTGCGACGTGAAGCCCGGGTTGACGAACAGCGATTTGCGCCCGGTCTCCGGATGCACTCGCACGACGGGGTGGGTCACCGGAACCAACTCGGTGACTTCCTTTCCGTCCCAGACGTTTCCGCGACCGCCACGACGCTGCTTCAGGTAGTAGCCGAACTCCCGGTTACCGTCGTGCACGGCAGAAAGATCTTCGACGAGGCGCTGCACCGGAGCCGACAGCGACTCGTATGCGAGCTCCGCGTCGGCCCAGTTCGTGTCGCCTCCGTTGCGCGGCAACACAACCGGGCGCAGGATCGAGCCCATTGGCGGTCGGGGCATGAACGTGACGTCGGTGTGCCAGACGTCGGCGAAACCGTTGTCGGTGCTGTCGAGCGAGTACACCTCGGCGGGCACGTCGCCGCTGTTCCACACGGGGTGTCCCGCGGTGAGATCGCCTATGCGACGGCCGAATTCGACGTGCGATGCGTCGTCGAGCTGTTGGTCGCGCAGCACGATCACCTTGTACTCGATCAGCGCGGCCCGGATGGCGCGGATCTCGTCGTCGGAGGCCGAGGCGACGTCGACGCCGCGGATTTCGGCGCCGAATCGTGGGCCGAATTCGTCGATGTCGAACTCGACACCCGACGCGACCGTTGCCGTCGGATCAATAGGCGTCGAATCAAGCGGGGCTTGCGCGCCGGTACGTGAGGATTCAGGAAGTGAAATGGTCATGGTGGGTCCTTCTCGGGGAGTCGTTAAGTGGTTGCGAGTCCGAGAGAGACCGGCGGCGAGCCGTGGTGGCTGCCGTCTGCCCATGTCATCCGGTGAATCATCTGCGCGTACCCCTGCTGCTCCTGAAAGGCCGTGGTCCGCGCCGACCCACCGTCGACAACAGAGTCCCACACACGACACCGATCGGCAGCGCGAAGCGTGCCGGCGGGTGCGATGAGGTGGGAGGTTGTGCTCACATCACCTGTTTAGTCACCGACGAGCAGACCGAACAGGGTTTACCGCAGCGCGATAAAAACCCCGACACTCACTTCTTCCCCGTGGATTCGCCGCGCGCCGCACTCTTGACCGCGCTCGCGATCTCGGTGCGTAGGACGGTGTACTCGGCGGAGTCCCTGATGTCGTCGGCGCTGACACCGGTACGCGGAATCGGCGACGAGATGTCGAGCGCCACCCGACCGGGACGGCTGGTCAACACCACGATCCGCGATCCGAGGAACGCGGCCTCCTCCGCACTGTGCGTCACAAAGACATTCGTGCGACCCAGCTCCGCACTCACAGTGCGAACATCCTCCTGAAGCGTCTCTCGAGTCAGTGCGTCGAGAGCCGCGAACGGCTCGTCGAGCAGGAGCAACGACGTGTCGCCTGCCAACGCACGCGCGATGGCGACGCGCTGCTGCTGACCACCCGAGATCTCCCAGATTCGACGATTCGCCGTGTCGGACAATCCCACTCGCGCGAGCAGTTCCTCCCGACGTGCCGGCCGATCCGAACGCGGGACGCCTGCGTACTTCAACGCGAGGTCGACGTTGCCTCCGACGGTGCGCCACGGAAACAGCCTCGGCTGCTGAAACACCACGCCAGACGAGCTGCCGGGCACCGGCTTTCGTCCGGAGACCTCTACGACGCCCGACGCGGGGTCCTCGAATCCGGCGATCAGCCTCAGGAGCGTCGACTTGCCACAGCCCGACGGCCCGACGAGCACGAGTACTTCACCGGGGTCGACCTCGAGGTCGACCGGCCCGACGGCGGTCACGGCGTCGGTGCCCTTGCCGTACCGCTGCGTCACGCCGCGCAGGCTGATGCTGCCTTCACCCTGCGCCGCAGCGGGACTCGACGCCGCTTGGCTGTCGGTCACCGTCGCGTCGGCCTTCTGAGCATCGGCCTTCTCGGCGTCGACCTTGCTGCCGCTATCGGTCTTGGTATCACTGTGCGGTGAGGACACCCGGAAGCCCCTTGGTGTAGATCGCATTCTGGAACGTCGACAGCGGAGGCGCCGACGGGATCTGCTGTTGTTCCGCAAGGAATTCCGCGGCGCTGTGCAGGTTGTCGGCGACGTTGCCCGGCTTGCCCTCGGTGCCGAGCCACTGCGGCGAGGTCAGCTCGGCGTCAGTCAGGTAGATGCCCTGCTTGAGCTGGTTGGCCGCGTCCTCGGGCGTCGTGTTCAACTGTGCGGCAATAGCCTTGGCCGCAGCCTGCGGATCGTCGTGGATCTGCTTGAGCGCGCGTGCTTCGGCCTTGCGCCAGGTGTCGACGACGTCGGGGTGATCCTTCGCGAAGTCCGACGACACGACGCCGAGGTCGAGCGTCGGCTTGCCCCAGGTGGCCACCTCACGGCTGGTCACGATGGTCTTGCCGGACTTGCGCAACTCGTCGAGCGTCGGCAGCCAGGTGTAGACGGCGTCGACGTCTCCGCGCTGCCACGCGGCCAGCGATGCCTGCGGCTGCAGGTCGATCAGGTTGACGTCTTTCGGGTTCACGCCGGCGTGGTTGAGAGCGGCGAGCAGACTGTAGTGCGAGGTCGATGCGAACGCCGTGGCCACCCGCTTGCCCTTGAGGTCGGCGATCGAGTTGATCCCAGTTCCGTTGCGCGCCACCAGAGCTTCATTGTCGCCCGCGACGTCGAGGATGAACGCGACCTGGTAGGCAATGTTCAACGGCGCGGAGAGTCCACGCGCCACGGGGCTCGAACCGATTGCGCCGAAGTCGATCTGCTTCGCGACGAACGCCGTGTTGATGTCGGCACCCGAATCGAACTTGGTCCACTTGATGTTGTACTTCGGCAGCGCGTCCTCGAGCCACTTGTTGTTCTTCACGATCAAGTCGCCGCTCGGGAAGGACTGGTAGGCAAGGCGAATCGTCGGTTTGTCGCTGTCTCCGGACGACTTGTCGACCGAGCAACCGGTGAGTACAACCGCGGCCGAGGCGACGAGAGCACCGACGGTGACCCCGAGCGAACGCAACCGCGATCGACGAGACGCGCTCGATGTCAGGAATGTCATTGTTGTTCAGGCCTTTCCACGCCACGGCACCAGGCGGTGCTCGATTATCCGAAGTATTCCGTCGATGATGAGACCCGACAGTCCGATGAGGACGATGCCGACCAGCACGACGGGAGTGTTGTTGTAGTTGCTGGCATCTTTGACGACGCCACCGATGCCGGGAATGCCGTTGAAGAGCTCGGCCGCGACCACCGACGAATAGGCGATGCCGACCGAAAGCCTGATGCCCGTGAATGTTTCGGGTAGCGCGGCCGGGATCACGACGTCGGAGATCACCTCACGCCTGCTTGCCCCCAGGGCGCGTGCAGCCTCGATCAGCGAGACCGGAGTGGCGCTGACGGCCGTGGTGGTCGCCACCGCTGCCGGGGGAAGAGCGGCCAACGCGAGAAGCGTGATCTTCGGCGCCTCGTCGATTCCCAGCCAGATGACCAGGAGGAAGAAGTACGCCAGCGGAGGCAGTGCGCGCAGGAATGTCAGCCACGGCTCGAGAAGTCGTCGGACCCACGGGATCGACCCCATGATCAGCCCCAGGACCACACCCGCGGCGACGCCGATCACGACACCGACGAAGACACGACGCAGCGTCATGTACAGGTGTTCCCACCAGTAATAACCGGCATATCCGACGACGCCGTTGTGCGTCGTCGACATTTCGACGAAGGCGTGCCAGACAGTACCGAGGCGAGGTACGAACGTCTCGCTCCAGACGCCGCTGACGGCGACGGCTTGGTAGACGGCGAGGAACAGAACCACCGAGAGCACCGGAAGCCCGAACTGGAGTGCAGCAGAACGAAGTCTGCTGCCGGTCGAGGTCTTCTCGACCCCTGGTTGTCCGCCCTGCTGCTCCTCGGGCGTGATGTCGACGAACAAAGTCACCGGCTATGTGTACCGGTCCGGGCAGCGCGCGACCATCCTTTTCCTCAGCGTGAGAAAAAGGCCCACCGGATTGGCGCCATGGGTCGTCGATTCTTTAGGGACGTCGACGATTATGTACGCCAAGCATACGTCCGCGCAAGGGATTTCGACTCGACGGCGGGTACGGACCTACACCTGCGGCCGGCCGCTCCGAGTAGACGTCAGCAGCAATCAGCTGAACGCCAGCCACACAGCAAGACCGAGCCCGCCGAGTCCCACCGCGATGCGGAGGGGCCCGGCGGGCAGTCGTTTGACCACAGGTGGACCGCACCAGCCGCCGATCAGACAGCCGATCGCCATGGCAATCGCCGCCGGCCAGTGAACCGGACCCCAGATGATGAACCCCACGGCCGCAACAAGATTGGCGACGCCGAGAAACAGAGACTTCAACAGCGTTGCGCGCCAGAGTGGTTCGCTCGTCACGACGAGAGTCAGCGCGAGGAGCACAATGCCCGCGCCAGCGCCGAAGTAGCCGCCGTAGATGGAGATCAGGCCGAGTCCGACGACGAAGAGCCACGGACGGTCGGCGTGGCGTGAGGCGAGTCGTCGAAGCTGTGGCTGAACGAGCAGAGCGATCGCCGCAAACCCGACGAGGTACGGCACGATCACCTTGAAGCTATCGGGGGGCGTGATCAAGAGAATGATCGCGCCGATCGTGCCGCCGATCAGCGACGCGACCACACCGGCGTACAGCGGCCGACGATCACCCGCGAGCAGTACCTTGCCGGACTGGCCGAGACTCCCCGCCCCCACCGCGACGAGCGACACCGTGTTGGTGACGTTCGCCGCGATCGGGCTGAGTCCCACTGCCAGGAGCGCGGGATAGCTGACCACCGACGCCAAGCCGGTGACGTATCCGATCAGCCCGGCACCGAACCCCGCGACGAACAGCAGCGCGAGGTCGAGCACGCTCATCGGTCACGCCCACTCTGCCCGACAGAGCGCCCAGTCGACACGACAGAGCGCCCAGTCGGCAGTACGCGACGCCCAGCCGGCCCGACGGAGCGCACAGTCGACGAGATCAGGTCAGTGCGCGAAATGCCGTGCACCGGTGAGGTACAGGGTGATGCCGGCCTCTGCGGCGGCCTCGATGACCTCTTTGTCGCGGATCGACCCGCCGGGCTGCACAACCGCCGATACCCCACCGTTGATCAGCACCTGCAGACCGTCGGGGAACGGGAAGAAGGCGTCCGACGCTCCGACGCTGCCACTGGCCCGCTCGCCTGCGCGGGTGACGGCGAGGTGCGCCGAGTCGACCCGGTTGACCTGCCCCATACCGACGCCGACAGAGGCGCCGTCCTTGGCGAGCAGAATGGCGTTCGACTTCACCGAGCGGCATGCGCGCCAGGCGAATTCGAGATCGGCGAGGGTGTCGGGATCGGCCGGGGGTCCTGCGACGAGTGTCCAGTTGTCCGGGTTGTCGCCCTCGGCGTCGAGGATGTCGCGATCCTGCATGAGCAGGCCGCCGGACACCGGACGGAACTCGAGTCCTGCGCGCACCGGCGGGGTGGCGCGAAGGATGCGAATGTTCTTCTTGCGCTGCAACACCGAGAGCGCGCCGTCGGCGAAGCCCGGAGCGATGATCACCTCGGTGAAGATCTCGGCGACCTGCTCGGCCATCTCGACCGTGATCTCACGGTTGGCCGCGATCACGCCGCCATAAGCACTGACAGGATCGCAGGCATGGGCGAGGCGGTGCGCCTCCCCGATCGTCTCACCGATGGCGATGCCACAGGGGTTGGCGTGCTTGATGATCGCGACGGCGGGTGCGTCGAAGTCATGGGCGCTGCGCCAGGCCGCGTCGGAGTCGGTGTAGTTGTTGTAGCTCATCTCCTTGCCGTGCAACTGTTCTGCCGACGCGAGTCCCTCGGGAGCAGCGGTGGAAAGGTAGAGCGCCGCGGCCTGATGGGGGTTCTCGCCGTAGCGCAGCACGTCGGAACGCTCCCAGGTGAATCCGGTCCACTCGGGGAACTTCGATCCGTCAGCCGCGGGCGCAACCTCCTGCGACATCCAGGAGGCGACAGCGACGTCGTAGTCAGCGGTGTGCCGAAATGCCTTGGCGGCCAACTCACGTCGCTGTGTGAGCGTGAATCCGCCCTCGGCGACGGCAGCGGAGACCTGCTCGTAGTCCATCGGATCGACGACGACGGCAACGCTGGGATGGTTCTTGGCCGCGCCGCGCACCATTGACGGTCCGCCGATGTCGATCTGCTCGATGCACTCGTCGGGCGTGGCACCAGACGCGACGGTCTCGGTGAACGGGTACAGGTTGACCACGACGAGATCGAATGGGGCGACACCCAACTCGTCGAGCTGCGCGACGTGCGACTCCTTGCGACTGTCGGCGAGGATGCCCGCGTGCACCCTGGGGTGGAGCGTCTTGACCCGTCCGTCGAGGCATTCCGGGAATCCGGTCAGCTCCGACACCTCGGTCACCGGAATTCCAGCTGCCGCAATGGTTTTCGCAGTCGACCCGGTCGAGACGAGTTCGACGCCCGCCTCGTGCAACGACGACGCGAGATCGGCGAGGTCGGTCTTGTCGTACACACTGACCAACGCACGCTTGATGGGGCGTCGACCTGTGTCTGCGGGGGTGGCTGCGTTCACGGAATCCGGGCCTTTCGTCCGTCGATGACAACTCCTCGGGTGACAAGTTTCGCCACAACGTCGGCGAGCAGGAATCGCTCGACCGACTTGATGCGTTCGTGCAGGGTCTCCTCGGTGTCGCTCGGTGAGATCATCACCGGCGCCTGCGCGAGAATCGGACCGGTGTCGACGCCGTCGTCGACGAGGTGGATCGTCGCGCCCGTCACCTTGACGCCGTGCGCGAGAGCGCCGGCGACGCCGTGCGCGCCGGGAAACGACGGCAACAACGCGGGGTGAGAGTTCACGATGCGACCACCGAAACGCGACAGGAACGCCGGGCCGAGGATCTTCATGAAACCTGCGGTCACCACCCACGCGGGCGCTACCGCTGCCACCTGCTCGGCCAGCGCCTCGTCCCAGCGGGCACGGTCGGCGTGGTCGGAGACACGACATACGACGACGGGAATCTCGTGGCGTTGCGCGATCGACGCTGCGCGACAGTCACGGTCGACGACGACTGCCGTCACCTCGAAGGCGGCGTCGGGGCCGTCGGCGCGGTCGATGAGTGACTCGAGCAGTGTTCCCGTACCCGACGCCATCACGACGATCGGGACGCGTACCGGGTTACCGGCAGCGTCCACGGGGGTTCTGTTCACATCTGCGAGCCTAGTGGATCGCTTTTCGCGCCCCGTGAGCGAGTCGTTGCGTCCCCGGCGCTGACCGGATCGACGTCGGCGCCGTCATCGTCAAACGCGCCGTCATCGTCAAACCCGGTATCGCCGTCGAACCGGGCATCATCGTCGACTGCACGGCCGTCGGGGCCGACGCCGTCGTCGTCGCTGTCGCTGAGATCGCTGTCGCCGTCGAACTCCGCGTCATCACCGGCATCGCTGTAATAGGAGTCGTCCTCGTCCCAGGAGTCGTATTCTTCCCGGGAGTCGGCGACGTAGTCGTCGTCGTATCCGGAGTCGTCGAGCCAGGTGTTGAGATCGTCGGCATCCTCGGCGCCGGACTCCGTCTGCAGCCTGGCGCGCCGAGTCGATGGCAGGCAGCCGTAGATGAGCGCGACGATGAGTCCGACGACGACAATCCAACCGAGCGTGAACACTCCCGCCGCTGCGACATTGATGCCCGTCGCGCCGATCTCGCCGAGTTGGCCGCCTGCAGGCCAAGCGAGGAGCACGACGATCGACGCCGCGACCGCTCCGGCCACGCCGACAGCACGGACGTGGGCGATCGGGTCGAGTGATCGGCATCGCCAACCGACGTAGCCGGCGACGGCAGCGGGGACAACGAATCCGACGACGCCGAGCGTGCCGTAATCGGCATCGGGGAGCGCTGCGAGCAGCGGCACGGGCGGCATCGGCCCGCTACGTACCGACAGAAGGTCCACCGACATCGCCCCGACGAGGACGTTGGCGCCGACGAGAACAGCCGTCGCGCCCACGATCACGTTGGGAAGGTAGAGAATCGACAGCACGGTCAGGCCCAGGTAGCCGTCGAAGCGGTAGCCGCCGCTGATGACGTGCCCGACGTCGGAGAAGCTCAGCAGGAGTCGTACGAGAACGAGAACCGACCCGGCCGCGAGGAGCGCGACCGCGGCAAGCAGACCGAAGCGAAACCCCCGACGGTCGGCTGCGGTCACCGAGCTCAGTGCCGCCAGGTCGCGACGACGCCGCCAGGCAACACCTGCGGCTGTCGCCAACCCATGCAGAGCGATCGTGCAACCAAAGGCCAACAACGCATTCGGGGCGGCAACGGGTGTATCCGACGATCCGTCCATGAGCACGGCCAACGCCATCGCGGTGATCACCAGCGGCCCGCCGATCGCGGCCGCCACGATCGCCGCGAGCTCAGACGCCGACCGCCCGACGCGGCTCGCCGACGACGCGAACCCGGCAGTCCCCGCCGCGACGAGCAAAGTCGGCAGCATCGGAAGCACGCCGAGCGTGACGCCGTTCATCGTCATCGGCACCTGGTGGATGGCCAACCAGCACGCCGAGATCACGTTCGCGATGCCCGAGATATCTCCGCCGGACATGAGGAGTACGGCGAGTACACAGACCACGAGGACCATCAGCGTGAGGACCGGCACCCCGAATGCGACCAGGATCAACTCCCGCGCGCTGCCCTCGGTGCCGAGACGCTGCGCGCGGGTCGTCCGCCGCACCTGACGCAGACGCGCGGAAAGACTCTCTTTGGGCACAGACCTGATCGACGACATCGTTACGAGCGTGACACGAGTGACTGCAGTTGAGTTGGAGACGCGCCGAGAGACAACACTCACGGCATACGTGTAGGGCCCCGCAACGAGGCGGGCCCTACACGTATCGAGTTGTTGCGTTGGTTTTCAGCTGCCCGGCGATACACTGCCGGCCGGGCGTCAGCTCGACGACGAACCGCCCTTACCCGACTGATCTTCGGGACGGTGGAACGCCGTGGTGCGGTCCCCGTATCCACTCTCGGCCGACGGTGCAGCGGACGGTGAGGACGCCTGCGACGCCGCTCCCCTCGACGCCGGCCCCTTGGAGCCTGCTCCCGTCGATTCCGACGCGGCCGGACCGCTCGGGTACCCACTCGAGTGCGCGGAGGGACTCGACGACGGCTGAGCCTGCGAGTGCGACGAGGCCGAATAGGGCGAGTAGGACGACGACTGCGGCGACGATTCCTGGGCCGACGCGGCGCCCGCACCGTACGCAGTCGAGTCGCCCGCCTGATGAGACGGCGACTGGCCGTAGGTGTACGCCGACTGTCCGTAGCCCGCGGCGGAGGGGCTCGGTGTAGCGGAACCAGCGGCAGCGGGCGTGGAGGCGACAGGCGCCTGCGCCTTGCCTGATGCCTGTGCGTCGCCATAGCCGGTCGCCGTCGCCTGCCCGTATGCCTGTGTCGCGGGAGTGGTCTCGGCGACGACGGTCGTCTGCTCGACGGCGGTCACGGTCGAACCCGCGGGAACCGACCCGGTGGTTGCGTCAGCGCCCGGCGCCGGTGCGAGCTTGACCGCTCCGAGCACGATGAGCAGCCAGAAGATAGCGAGGCCCGCAATCAACAACGAGATAACCAACTGCACGTAGTCTTCCCACGACGACGAGGGAGCCGTCACGCCGTAGTTCGCGTAGTTCGATACGTCTGTCAACGAGGTGTGGATGAGCGAGTAGATCCGCGTGATCGCGTCGGCGCCGGTCAATGCCGCCAAGACCGGAACGAGTGCGTTGACGGCGACCTTGCTGGGGAACAACGCAGCGAGCAGCGACAACGCGATCACGATGACCCCCAACGACAGCCCCGATCCGTAGCTCCAGAAGCCGACGAACAGGTTCAGCACCGCGAGCACGCTGAGCGCGATGGCGAGGAACAACGAGGTGTTCGCCGGAAGTCCCTGGCTCGCAGGCTTCGGCGCGGCACCGTAGCCGTACTGCCCCTGCCCGTACTGGATGTAATTGGCCTGACCGTATCCCGGCTGCGAGTATCCGGACTGGGGATATCCCGACTGCCCGTACTCCTGCTGGCCGTAGCCCTGCTGCCCGTAGCCCTGTTGGGACGATCCCTGCTGGTCAGAGCTGCGCTGCCCGCTCCCGGCCTGCGGATACCCGGCTTGTTGTCCGGCCTGTTGTCCATAACCCTGGCCCGAGTCGGAGGCGCCGAAACCGGAGCCCCCCGGCTGATAGCTCATACGTCATATCTCCTGGTCGAAGCGTGCGGGCCGCGCCCGCACAGACACGTGGCACGGCAGTTCCCCGACCACGCTAGTACATCGGTGTGAGACGGATCCCTCACCACTGATGTTCGCGACCCCGTGCTGCGTACCAGTCGATGAGGCCCGGATCGTCGATCGACCGGGGGTCGACGTCGACGCCGGTGCGGCCCGCGAGGATCGCGGTCACCGGCACCTCGAGCTTCTTACCCGTGCGGGTGTGCGGGATGCCGGGCGCCTCGATCACCTCGTCGGGAACGTGTCGTGGCGACAGCCGCGTGCGGATCGACGAGGCGATCGTCGAGCGCAGATCGTCGTCGAGCGTGGCGCCGGGCACCAGGGTCACGAACAGGGGCATCCAGTACTTGCCGTCGGGCCCGTCGACGCCCAGTACGAATGCCTCTGCGATCTCGGGGAGGCTTTCGACGACCTCGTAGATGTCGGCCGATCCCATGCGCACGCCCTGCTTGTTGAGCGTCGCGTCGCTGCGGCCGTGGATGATGAGCGAACCCCGATCGGTGACCGTGACCCAATCGCCGTGTCGCCATACGGATTCCGAATCGGAGTCGGTGCCCGACCACTCGTGCGCGAAGTACGCGGCACGATAACGAGCACCGTCCGGGTCGTTCCAGAAGCCCACCGGCATCGAGGGCATCGGTGCGGTGACGACCATCTCGCCGACCTCCCCGATCAGCGGCGTCGTGTCGGGAGCCCAGCTGGCAAGCGCCACACCGAGGTAACGCACCGAGAGCTCACCGGGCACGACCGGCTGACCCGACGAACCGCCTGCGAACGCGGTCACCACGTCGGTGCCGCCACTGATCGACGACACCGGAATCCCGGGGCGTACGTTCTCGTCGATCCAGTCGAACAGATCGGCCGACAACGCCGAACCGGTGCTCCCGATCCCCCGTAGCGCCGCCAGGTCGTGGTCGCGGCCCGGTTGCAGGCCTGCCTTGCGGCTCGCCTGCAACTGTCCGGGACTGGTGCCGAAGTAGGTGACACCTTCGTCGGCGACGAGTGCCCAGAGCCGATCGGCGTCGGGGTAGAGCGGTGAGCCGCTGTAACAGACGATCTCAGCGCCCACCAGCAATCCCGCGGCCCGGAAGTTCCACATCATCCAACTCAGCGCGGTGTGCCAGAAGAAGACGTCATCACGCGACAGATCGGCATGCAGGCCGGCGGCTTTCAGATGTTCGACGACGACGCCGCCGTGCCCGTGCACGATTCCCTTGGGACGCCCCGTTGTTCCCGAACTGAAGAGCACCCACAGCGGATGATCGAACCCGACCCGCACCGGGATGTCGGCGTCGGGAACGTCGGACTGCGCCTGCGAATTCGACGCAATGGCGCTCTCGTAGCTCAGAATTTCGATTCCGCGGGCAGGCTGTCGCGACGGATCTCCGACGACGATGTGGGAGCCCAGCCCTTCGAGAAGGCCTGCCAGTTCGGCGCTGTCGGCCGTCTTGTCGATGTCCTTGCCGTTGTATCGGTAGCCGTCGGCGGTCACCAGCACCTTGGGCTCGAGTTGGGCGAGTCGGCCCGCGGCACCCGACGGCGCGTAGTCCTGTCCGCAACCCGACCAGATCGCGCCGACCGCGGCGGTGCCGAGGAACGCCACCAACGCCTCGGGAATGTCGGGCAGGTAGGCGGCGACCACATCGCCGACACCGACCCCGAGCCCGCGCAGCGTGCGCGCGAACGCCAGCGACTGCTCGCGCAACTGTGCCCACGTCAGCGACACACGCGTGCCGCTCTCGTCGACTCCGACGATCGCGGTCCGCGCGGCGGCGTCGGGATCGTCGGCGTGCCGGAAGACCTGATCGACGTAGTTCAGGGTGACGTCGGGAAACCATTGCGCGCCTGGCATGTCCGTCGACGCGAGGACGGCGGCGGCGCCTTCGGCGAGCGGACCGGCAACGGCGTCGAGGTCGAAGAAGTCCCACACCGCGCGCCAGAACTGCGCAGGACTGTCCACCGACCAGGCCCACAGCGTCGCGTACGACGACGTGTCGACGCCGTGGCGCTCGGCGACCTCTCGCGCGAAATCGTCCATGCGCGTTGTTGTTTCGCCTCGGCCCGAAGATCCGGGGTCGGTCATCACGCCAACCCGAGAAGGTCGACGGACTCCGCGCGCATCGCCACCTTGCGTACCTTGCCGGTCACGGTCATCGGGAATTCCTTGACCACGTGGACGTATCTCGGGATCTTGTGGCGCGCGATCTTTCCGGTCGCGAACTCGCGCACGTCGTCGGCGGTGAGGTCGGCGACGCCGTCGCGCAACTGAATCCACGCCATGAGTTCTTCGCCGTAACGCTCGTCGGGCACGCCGATCACCTGCGCGTCGAGGATGTCGGGGTGGGTGTAGAGGAACTCTTCGATCTCGCGCGGGTAGATGTTCTCTCCCCCGCGGATCACCATGTCCTTGATGCGCCCCGTGATTCGCGCGTACGAGTTCGGGTCCATGACGGCCAGGTCGCCGGTGTGCATCCAACCGTCGGCATCGAGCGCCTCCGCGGTCTTCTCGGGTTCGTTCCAGTACCCGCTCATCACGCTGTGCCCGCGAGTACAGAATTCGCCGGTCTCACCGCGCGGCAGTGTCTCTCCCGTGATGGGGTCGATCACCTTGATCTCCAGATGCGGCCCCACCCGCCCGACGGTGCCGACCCGCAGTTCCAGCGGATCGTCGACTCTCGTCTGACACGACACCGGCGACGTCTCCGTCATCCCGTAGCAGATCGAGACCTCGCCCATGTGCATGCGATCGACCACCTGCCGCATCACGTGTTCGGGGCACGGCGAACCCGCCATGATCCCTGTCCGCAGACTCGACAGATCGTACTGGCCCGGCTCGACGTGATCGAGGAGCGCCAGCTCGGCGATGAACATCGTCGGCACACCGTAGAGGCTCGTGCAGCGATAGTCGACGACGGCCCGCAATGCGGCTTCCGGATCGAAGGTCGGCGACGGAATGACCATGGCCGCACCATGACTCGTCGCGGCAAGGTTGCCCATCACCATGCCGAAGCAGTGATAGAACGGCACCGGGATGCAGATGCGGTCGGCGTCGGTGTAGGCGAGTAGTTCGCCGACGAGGTAACCGTTGTTGCTGATGTTGGCGTGCGTGAGTGTCGCACCCTTCGGGAAACCCGTTGTACCCGAAGTGTATTGGATGTTGATCGGATCGTCCGACCGCAGCGTCGCCGCGCGTTGCGCCACCGCGGACAACTCATCGTCCGACGGCCAGGTGAGCAGTTCGTCCCACTCGGGCGTCTCGAAGAGGATCACCTCACGCAGTTCCGACGCCGCGGGCCGGGCGGCGTCGAGCATGCCCCGATAGTCGGAGTCCTTGTACCGCTCGGCGGCGAGCACGACGCTGGTGCCCGACTGGGTGAGCGCATAGTCGAGCTCGTTCTGCCGGTAGGCGGGGTTGAGATTGACCAGGATGGCACCGATCTCGGCGGTCGCGTACTGCACCATCACCCATTCGGGTCGGTTCGGCGCCCACAGGCCCACCCGATCGCCCGCCTGAACGCCGTGCCGGAGCAGTCCCGCGGCGAGCGCGAGTACCTCGGCACGGAACTCTCGATACGTCCAGGTTCGTCCGCTGGGAGCGTCGACGAGGGCGAGGTTCTCCCCGTACGCCTCGGTGGTGCGCGCGAGCGTCTGCCCGATCGTCTCCGTCAGCAGCGGCGGGTTGTCTTCACCACGGGCATAGGCCAATTCGACCTTCTGCTCGGCCATTCGGATCACTCTCTTCTCGTGGACTCATATCCTGATCATGCGGTCATTTACGTGTCGAGGTTTTCGGCTGCGGCGGCACGCGCCAGCACAGCCTCGGCCTGACGAAGCACGGGGCCGTCGATCATCTGCCCGTCGAGGCTGAAGACGCCACCGTGATACTCCTCCGACTTTTCGAGAACCTGCTTGGCCCAATCGATCTCGTCGGCATCCGGGCTGTATCCGGCACGGATGATCTCCACCTGTGAGGGGTGAATGCATGCTGTCGCGGCATACCCGAGTGCGACGGCGTCGCGGACCTCTGCTGCGAGGCCGTCGGTGTCGGGGATGTCGATGTGTACCGAGTCGACGGCGAAGATCCCCGCGGCCGCCGAGGAGATCCGCACCATCGCACGTGCGTAGCGGGCAACGTCGCGATAGGTGCCCGCCCCCGGCTCAGCCTGACCGAATCTGCTCGACTTGCCGCCCAGACCGGCCACGAGATCCTCTGCACCCCACATCAATCCGATGCAGTTGACGGCCTGAGCTATCTCGTTGACGTTCACCACGCCGAGCGGTGTCTCGATGAGTGCGATGGTCTGGAACGCCGTCTCGATGACCGACGCTGCGGTCTCGGCCTTCGCCTGCATGACCACCCGATAGTTGGTGTCGCTCAATGCCGCGAGGTCGCGCCGATAGTCACCGGTACCCGCCGGGTTGATACGCACGACGGTTCGGTCCGGGTCGATCGGGTTGGCGACCAACGCTTCCCGTGCTGCCACGCGATTCTCCGGTGCGACCGCGTCCTCGAGGTCGAGGATGACGACGTCGGCTCGCTCGAGTGCCTTCTGGTAGCGGTCGGGACGGTCGGCCGGACAGAACAGCATCGCCGGACCCGAGGGCAGCCAGGCGTTGACCAACATCTGTGGTTCACTGCCGATCTGGCTGGAAATACCGAACTGATTGGGCGGCACGATCGGGCCGGTGGTCACGATTCTCACTCCTGTTCGTTCAGACGTCGGCGGAGTTGTCTCCGGCGGCGTCAGTCGTCGGGTCGCTTCCGTACCAGTGTGGCCCTCGCGGCTCGGGCGACAACCACCCCGTCCTGATTGCGACCGACGTGAAGCAGGTTGACCACCCCTTCGCCGGGACGCGACCGGGACTCGCGGATGCCAGTGCACTCCGTCTCCGCGTACAGCGTGTCGCCCGCGAACAACGGTGCGGGAAAGGAGACCTCGCTGAAACCGAGGTTCGCGACGAGCGTCCCCTGTGTCAGTTGCGACACCGACAATCCGACGATCGTCGACAGCGTGAACATTGAATTGATGAGTCGCTGACCGCCGAAGCCGGGCTGCTGAGCCGACCACGCGGCGTCGAGATGCAGTGCCTGCGTGTTCATGGTCAACGTGGTGAACAGCACGTTGTCGGCCTCGGTCACGGTCCGACCCGGCCGATGCTCGTACACCGTGCCCTCGTCGAACTCCTCGAACCACAACCCGCGTTGTATCACCCTGCGAGCCGTCGATGTGGGCGATTGCGTGCCATCACTCATGAGAACCCCAGTTCGCGTGCGATCAGCATGAGTTGCACCTCGGTGGTGCCCTCCCCGATCTCGAGGATCTTCGAGTCCCGGTAATGGCGGGCCACGGGATACTCATTCATGAACCCGTAACCGCCGTGGATCTGTGTCGCCATCCGCGCGTTGTCCATCGCGGCTTCACTGGCGATCATCTTGGCGATCGACGCTTCCTTCTTGAACGGCTTGCCCGCCAACATCTTCGCTGCGGCGTCGTAGTACGCAGTGCGGGCTACGTGTGCTCGCGCCTCCATTCGGGCGATGGCGAACGAGACCGATTGGTAGTTGCCGATCGGCTGCCCGAAGGACTGCCGCTCCTTGGCGTACTTCACGCTCTCGTCAACACATCCCTGCGCCACACCCGTCGCGAGTGCCGCGATGGCGATGCGCCCCTCGTCGAGGATGGACAGGAAGTTGGCGTATCCGCGGCCACGCTCGCCCAGGAGATTCTCGGTCGGTACCCGCGCGTCGGTGAAGGTCAGCGGGTGGGTGTCCGACGCGTTCCAGCCGACCTTGTTGTACGCGGGTTCAGCGGTGAACCCGACCGTGTCCGACGGCACGATGATGGTCGAGATCTCCTTGCGCCCATTGTCTTTGACGCCGGTCACCGCGGTCACCGTCACCAGCGACGTGATGTCGGTACCGGAGTTGGTGATGAACTGCTTGGCGCCGTTGATGATCCACGTGTCGCCGTCGTCGCGCGCCGTTGTGGCGGTGGCTCCTGCATCCGAGCCGGCTCCCGGCTCGGTGAGCCCGAATCCGGCCAGCGCGACACCGGAAGTCAGGTCGGGCAGGTAGCGCTGCTTCTGCTCCTCGGTACCGAACTTGTAGATCGGCATCGCCCCGAGCGACACACCGGCCTCGAGCGTGATCGCCACCGACTGGTCGACCTTGCCGAGTTCCTCGAGCGCGAGCGACAGCGCGAAGTAGTCGCCACCCATGCCGCCGTACTCTTCGGAGAACGGGAGTCCGAAGAGTCCCATCTTCCCCATCTGCGAGACGACCTCGTACGGAAAGCTGTGTTCCGCATCGTGTTTCGCCGCGACCGGCGCAACCACCGACTGCGCGAAGTCGCGCACGGTGTCGATCAGGTCGGTGTAGTCCTGTGTCAGTTCCATCAGTTGGCCTGCTCCATCGAGTTCTCATCCGTTACGTGTGCAAGTGTTTGGCCCGCCGCGACCTTGTCGCCGACCTTCGCCGCGAGCGCGACCACGCCCGTGATCGGGGCTGTCAGCGTGTGCTCCATCTTCATCGCCTCGACGACGAGCACGGGTACCCCTGCCTCGACATCGTCACCGTCGACGACCGACACGGCAACGATGGTCCCCGGCATGGGCGAGGTGATCTCTCCGGCCTTCTCATCTGCGGCCTCGTCGAGAATCGGTCGGGCGAGTTCGAGAGTCCACGACCCCGTTGGTCCCGACACCCACCACGAGCCGTCGATCTCCGCGTGCGACCACGACTGACTGACACCGTCGACGATCAAGCGGTCGACGTGATCACCGTTGCCGCCCTGGTCGATTCGACGGTATTCGACGTCGGCTTCCCAGGAGTCGACGTCGTCGCCGGAGACCGACGCGCGTCCGCGCAGAGTGTCGTCGGTGGCGGCGTCGACACGGAACGAGACCGTCCAGTGCTTGTTGTCGCCGTCGACGATGCGGGTCACCACCGGTGCAGGTGCACCGATGCGCCAGCCGACTTCGGTATTCCAGACGTCGCCGGGTTGCCGAAACCCGGTGCGGGCAGCACCCAGGAGCACCAGCGCTTCCGGAACCGGTTGCGGCGCAGCGTAGTCGACGACGAGCCTGTCGAGCAGTTCGGTGTCGAGCTCGGCGTCGCGGACGCGGTCCTGCGCCAACACGAAGCGGCAGAAGTCGATGTTGGTGACCACACCGAGCACTCTGGTGTGCGCGAGAGCCTGGTCGAGACGCTCGATCGCCTCGTCGCGGTCGCTGCCGTATGCGATGACCTTGGCCAGCATAGGGTCGTAATCGCTCCCGACTACCATGCCCTCGAACATCGCGGAATCGACACGGATGCCGCTGTATTCGGACGTCTCACCCGGCACGGCCGGCTCTTCGAGCGCCACGATCGTGCCGCCGGTCGGCAGGAATCCCCGCGCCGGATCTTCGGCATACACCCGCGCCTCGATCGCGTGCCCCGACAAGACGATGTCGGACTGGGTGAGCGCGAGCTTCTCACCGCGCGCAACCCGGATCTGCTGCTCGACGAGGTCGACTCCGGTGACGAGCTCGGTGACAGGATGCTCGACCTGCAGCCGTGTGTTCATCTCCATGAAGAAGAACTGGTCGGGTCGCTTGGCGGAGACGATGAATTCGACGGTGCCCGCTCCGGTGTAGCCGACACTGCGCGCCGCGTCGCAGGCGGCCTCGCCGATACGTGCGCGCGTCGCTTCGTCGAGAAGCGCCGAGAGTGCCTCCTCGATGACCTTCTGGTGTCGACGCTGCAGCGAGCACTCGCGCTCGCCGAGATGAATCACGTTGCCGTACTGGTCGGCAAGGACCTGCACCTCGATGTGGCGTGGGGTGTCGACGAAGTGCTCGAGGAACAACGAGTCGTCGCCGAACGCCGATCCGGCCTCTCGTCGTGCACGTTGCAGCGCCGCCGGGAGTTCGTCGGCGTTCTCGACGCGGTGCATGCCCTTGCCACCGCCGCCGGCGCTGGGCTTGATCAGGACCGGGAATCCGATCTCGGGGGCTGCGGCGATCAGATCCTCGTCGGTCAGCCCCGGCCGTGACAGACCGGGCACCACCGGAACGTCGCGTTCGACGACGGCGGCGCGCGCGGTGATCTTGTCGCCCATCGTCGCGATCGCATCCGCCGGGGGCCCGATGAACGCAATCCCCGCGGCGTCGAGCGCTGCCGCGAACTTCTGGTTCTCCGAAAGGAATCCGTATCCGGGGTGCACCGCATCGGCGCCGGTCTGCTGCGCCGCGCGCACCACCGCGTCGATGTCGAGGTAGCTGCGTGCGGCGGACGCAGGCCCGAGTCGTACTGCCACGTCGGCCATCCGCACATGCAGAGCGTCGGCATCGGCGTCGGAGTAGACGGCGATGCTCCGAATCCCCATGCGGCGCAATGTCTCGATGACGCGGCACGCGATCTCGCCTCGGTTGGCCACGAGCACGCTGCGGATCGGGCGGGCTGTCGGTGTCGTCATGACGTTCTCATCCATCTCGTGTCGCATCGGTCGGTCACATCCGGAAGACGCCGTAGCGCTGATCGGCCAGCGGTGCGTAACGGGCGGTTTCGAGCGCGAGCCCGAGCAACGTGCGGGTGTGTGCCGGATCGACGATGCCGTCGTCCCACAGGCGCGCCGTCGAGTAGTACGCGTCGGACTGTTCGTCGAACTGCTCGCGGATCGGCGTCTTGAACGCCTCCTCGTCGTCGGCCGACCACTCCTTCCCGGATCGTTCGATCTGGTTGCGGCGCACCGTCGCAAGGGTGTCAGCGGCCTGTGGTCCGCCCATCACGGAGATGCGCGCGTTGGGCCACGACCACAGGAACCGCGGCGAGTAGGCGCGGCCACACATCGAGTAGTTGCCCGCCCCGAACGAGCCACCGATCATCACGGTGAACTTCGGAACGCGTGCGCACGCAACGGCATTGACCATCTTGGCGCCGTTTTTGGCGATACCGCCTTCCTCATAGGCACGCCCGACCATGAATCCGGTGATGTTCTGTAGGAACACCAACGGAATTCGACGCTGGTCGCACAGTTCGATGAAGTGCGCTCCCTTGAGCGCCGATTCGCTGAACAGCACACCATTGTTGGCGACGAAGCCGACGGGATGACCGTGCACGTGCGCGAACGCCGTGACCAGCGTCGTGCCGTAGTTCGCCTTGAACTCGGTGAATTCGCCTGCATCGCTGATGATCTCGATGACCTGTCGAACGTCGTACGGGGTACGCGCGTCGGTGGGCACGACGTCGTAGATGTCGGTCTGGCTGCGCGCGGGTTCACGCGGGGCGATCGTGTCCCACTGCGGTTGCTCGCGCGGCCCGAGGGTCGCGATGATCTCGCGGACCTTGGCCAGCGCCTGCTGGTCGTTGTCGACGAGGTGGTCGGTGACCCCGGAGACCGACGAGTGCATGGCACCGCCGCCGAGGTCCTCCGCGCTGACGTCCTCGCCGGTCGCGGCCTTCACCAACGGGGGTCCCGCGAGAAAGATGGTGCCCTGATTGCGGACGATGACGGTCTCGTCGCTCATCGCGGGCACGTAGGCGCCGCCTGCCGTCGATGATCCCAGCACCGCCGCGATCTGCGGGATGCCCGCCGCACTCATCGTCGCCTGGTTGTAGAAGATCCGTCCGAAGTGTTCCCGGTCGGGAAACACCTCGTCCTGCGCCAGGAGCATCGCGCCACCGGAATCGACGAGGTAGATGCAGGGCAGCCGGTTGGCGGCGGCGATCTCCTGCGCACGCAGGTGCTTCTTGACCGTCATCGGGTAGTAGGTGCCGCCCGACACCGTGGCGTCGTTGGCGACGATCATGCACTCACGCCCGGCGACACGCCCGACACCGGCGATCACACCGGCCGACGGCGCCTTGTCGTCGTACATGCCGAACGCCGCGAGCGGCCCGACCTCGAGGAACGGCGACCCGACGTCGAGCAGGCCGTCGACGCGATCGCGCGGGAGCAGTTTGCCGCGGGAGATGTGCCGCTCACGGGCGCGCTCGCCGCCGCCGACCGCGACGCGCGCAAGACGCTCGCGCAGCGTCGCGACGTTGGCCTCGTGCACCGCCCGACCGCTGGCCGAGCCATTGCCGCCGCCCGAGCCCTCACCGCTGGTCGAGCCCTTCTCGCTGGTCGAGCTTGTCGAGACCACGCTGGCCGAGCCCTTCTCGCTGGTCGAGCTTGTCGAGACCACGCTGCCCGAGCCGCTACCGCTGGCCGAGCCCTCACCGCTGGTCGAGCTTGTCGAGACCACCCTCGTCACAGGCAGACCTTTCGCTTCGCAGGGATGCGTGCAGCCATCCGCTTTCAGTTAGCTGCAATTAACTGAAAGCGACTCTAGCGGATCGCGGCGCGGCTGTCATCTACTTGTCATTGTCGTCCCAGACGTGACGGGCATCACGCAATTTCGTACTGTGGGTGATGAGGTCCACCACCCCCGGACCCAGCCCACACGTCGTCGGCCACACCCGCGCCGACGCCGACACACCACGAAGGCCAGGTGAACCCGTGACCCTCGCAGATGATCGAGCCGACCGATTCCGGCGCGACGCAACCGCGAAGAATTCAGCATCGACGCAGGCAGGAGTGCGTGCGACGACACGCCCCACCGATTTCACACTCGACGACCGCTACACCCGCGAAGAAGGTCCGATCTTCCTCGGCGGGATCACGGCGCTCGTCCGGATGATCGCCGACCGCGCCCGCGTCGACCGGAGACAGAATCTGCGCACGGCGTCGTTCATCTCCGGCTACGAAGGCTCGCCGCTCGCGGGCTTCGACCTCGAACTCATGCGCCGCCAGTCGCTCCTTGCACCCTTCGACGTGGTGCACCGCCCGGGTCTCAACGAAGAACTCGCCGCGACGTCGGTGATGGGATCGCAACTCGCCCCGACACTCGGCCCGCTCGCGGCCGACGACGACGGCCAGCAGCGCAACGGCGTCGTCGGCTACTGGTACGGCAAGGCGCCCGGCCTCGACCGCGCGTCAGACGCCATACGCCACGCCAACCTCATCGGTACGCATCCCGACGGCGGTGCCGTCGCTCTCGTCGGCGACGATCCAGCCGCCAAGAGCTCGACGGTCCCGTGCACATCGGAGATGGCGCTCGCCGACCTCTACATCCCGACGCTCTACCCGGCCGATTCTCAAGACATCCTCGACCTCGGCGTACACGCCGCGGTCATGAGCCGGGTCAGCGGTCTGTGGACCTCGCTCAAGATCTCTGCACACGTGGCGGATGGGTCGTCGACCGCGGTGGTGCATCCCGATCGAGTGGTTCCCGTCTACGGCGATCTGGGGCGCAGCCCGCACGTACCCAGCGGCAAGCTGCTCGGCGCCAATCTCATGGAGCTCGAACAGAATCAGTTGACGACGCGCATCCCGCGCGCGCTGGCATATGCACGACACAACGGCATCAACCGCATCGCGGTACGCAGTGGTGACGACAGGATCGGACTGGTCGCCGCGGGAAAGACGTACCTCGATCTTCGGAATGCGTTGCGACTCATGGGACTCGACGACGCCGATCTACAACGGGCCGGTATCCGCATCCTCAAACTCGGCATGGTCTACCCGCTCGACCGCGAGATCCTCGAGCGCTTCATCACCGATACCGCCGCCGGTCGACTCGACGAGGTGATCGTCGTCGAGGAGAAGCGCGACTTCATCGAAACCATGATGCGCGACATGCTGTATCGCCATCCGCGGGCCCCGCGCATCGTCGGAAAGGTTCATGAGGACGGTTCGACGTTGTTCTCGCGTTTCGGCGAACTCGACGTCGACGCAGTCACTCTCGGCCTCGCGACACGCCTGGCAAGACACCATCACGTCGACGCCGCGCAGGCGTGGCTCGACGAGCACAACGCGCGTCGGTCGAGTACCCGGATCGACCTTCCGCTCGCTGTCCGCACGCCGTATTTCTGTTCGGGATGTCCGCACAACAGCTCGACCAAGGTCAGTCCCGGCACGCTCGTCGGCGGCGGAATCGGCTGTCACGCAATGGTGTTGCTGATGGATCCGGAACAGGTCGGCGATATCGCCGGCGTCACCCAGATGGGCGGCGAGGGCGCCCAGTGGCTCGGCATGGCACCGTTCGTACCCGCCGACCATTTCGTGCAGAACATCGGCGACGGCACGTTCACGCATTCGGGATCACTCGCCCTGCGCGCTGCTGTCGCCTCGGGTGAGAACATCACCTACAAGCTGCTCTACAACGGCACCGTCGCGATGACCGGCGGACAGGACCCCGTCGGCGAGTTCAGCCTCGCCCAGTTGACGCGACTGCTTGCCGCAGAAGGGGTGTCGCGCATCGTCGTCACCTCCGACGACCCGTCGCGCACACGGTCTGCCGACCTCGCCGACGGCGTCGTGGTGCGTGATCGCGGCGACCTCGCCGACGTGCAGACCGAACTGGCGGCGGTCCCCGGGGTCACGGTGTTGATCCACGATCAGCACTGCGCGGCGGAGAAACGTCGGAAACGCAAGCGCGGCACCATGTCCACCCCGACGCAGCGGGTCGTCATCAACGAGCGTATCTGCGAGGGATGCGGCGACTGCGGTGAGAAGTCGAATTGCCTCTCGGTGCATCCGGTACAGACCGAGTTCGGACGCAAGACCCGCATCGACCAGAGCTCATGCAACCTCGACTTCTCGTGCCTGAAGGGCGATTGCCCGTCGTTCGTCACCGTCACACCCGGCCACACCCCGGCATCGCGGCGTGCGACCGAGATCGACGCCGCTGCCGTCCCCACTCCCCGTATTGCCCGACCCGTCACGTCCGACACCGACTTCACGATGCGCATCACGGGCATCGGCGGGACCGGCGTCGTCACCGTCTCCCAGATCCTCGCCACCGCAGCATTTCTCGACGGCCACGCAGCCCGCACGGTCGACATGACCGGCCTCGCCCAAAAGGGCGGCGCCGTCGTCAGCGACATCAAGGTCTCGGCGCTGCACTCCGTCGACACCGATTCCGCTGATGCCGCTGGTCAAGCCGACCCCGCTGGTGAAGCGTCGTCTTCCGCTGGTCAAGCCGATCCCACCGCTGGTCGAGCTGATTCCACCGCGGGTCAAGCCGATCCCGCTGGTCGAGCTTCCACCGCTGGTCGAGCTTGTCGAGACCACCTCCCCAGCCCCGTCGAGCAGGCAGCCAAGGCCGCGGCCGACACGTGCGATCTGTACCTCGCGTGCGACTCCCTCGTCGGCACCGACCCGGTGAACCTCAAGGTCACCGCGCCGGATCGGACCGTCGCGGTGGTGTCGACGACCCGAATTCCCACCGGCGCCATGGTCATCGACACCTCGGTCGGCTTCCCCGCCGACACCGCTGTCCATGACTCGATCGACGCCCGTGTCGCACGAGCCAGATACCTCGACGCGGGCGCGCTCGCGACGGAGTTGTTCGATGACGAGCAGTTCGCCAACATGCTGATGGTCGGCGCGGCGTATCAGACCGGGGCACTACCGATCTCGGCCGAGTCGATCGAGCGCGCCGTCGAACTCAACGGCGTTGCAGTGTCGGCAAACCTGCAGGCGTTCCGGCGTGGTCGTCAGGTGATCGCGGATCCGGATGCCGTGTCGCGAGAGGCCACCGGCGTCGAATCAACTGCAGTCGAGCCGAGTTCGTATGCGCGCGAGCAGGTTGCGCGACTACACCTCGACGACGACCTCGCCCACAGCGTCGGCATTCGCGTCGACGAATTGGTCGCTTACGCCGACGAGCGTTATGCCGCTGAGTATCTCGGCGTCGTCGACCGCGTGTCGCGCGAGTCGGACAGCCCCGAACTCGTCGACGCGGTGGCACGGAACCTGTACAAACTGATGGCGTACAAGGACGAGTACGAGGTGGCGCGCCTCACCGCCGATCCGACCTTCGCCGCCCAAATCAGCGGCGATTACGGCGACGACGCGAAAGTCGCTGTGCGACTGCATCCCCCGCTGCTGCGGGCACTTGGCCGCAAGGAGAAGATGTCGTTCGGTGCGCGGACGGCCCCGATGCTCGCCGGTCTCGCGAAGATGAAGAAGTTGCGCGGTACGCGCCTCGATCCGTTCGGCTACACCGAGATTCGACGCACCGAGCGCGAGCTCATCGTCGAATATCGGGAACTCGTCGACGCGATCCTCGGCGCCGTCGGCTCGGGGTCTGTCGATCCTGGCACTCCTGATCCGCGTCGGCTGTCGGCGCTGGCCGAGTTGGCGGCGCTGCCCGACATGGTCCGCGGCTACGAGCAGATCAAGATGGACAACGTCGCGCGGTATCGCGCCGAGGTCGCACGCCGCCGGGCCGAGCTCGGGATCTGACGGCTGTCCCCGACTGAGTGCGCGGGAAGTGGGGGAAGGGTTCTTCCCCCACTTTCTGCGTGGCGCTCGGGCCGTCCCGCAGCAGGCTGGCCGAACTCTTCCCCGTGGGTCTGACCGTTCCCCGCGAAGCAACCCGCGGAAACGCCGAAACCCCGCGGAAAGAACCCTTCCCCTACTTTCTGCACCGCCCGACAACCGCCGAACAGACCACCCCCACACCCTTCCCCGCAGTCCTGACCTTTCCCCGCGAAACAACCAACGGAAACGCCCAAACCCCGCGGAAAGAACCCTTCCCCTACTTTCTGCACGGCCCGACGGCCCGGCTGCCCGAGAGCTGCTCCCCGCCGACGCCGCGCGCCCCCGCTCACCCAGCCGCGCACTCCAGCGCGGCGGTGGCCATGGCGGTCAGGACGGTGCGGAGGCGGGCGCTGTCGAGTGCGGGCAGTCGCGGCGAGGAGTTGAGCAGGCCGAACATCGCGTGCACCCGGACGCGGGCTTCCGGCCGCGCGAGTGTCGCGCCGCGTTCGGTCATCAGCGCCAGCAGCACGTCAACCCACTGCTCGACGTAGCGGCGCTGCAGCGAGCGAACCTCGTGGTTGGCCTCCGGTGTCAGGTTGTGCAGGTCGCGATCCTGCACGACGATCAGGTCCGGCTTGGTGACCAGCACATCGATGTGGAAGTGGATCAACGCCTCGAGGGTCTCGGCAGGTGGGAGGCCGCGGTCGACGACCTCTGCCCCGCCGTCGCGGAGTCGGCGGCTGATGTCGAGCAGCATCTGATCGAGCAGGTCGGTCTTCGACGCGAAGTGCCGATACATCGCGGGACCACTCACGCCGACGGCGCCGCCGATGTCCTCGAGACGTACTCCGGCGAATCCCCGTGCGGCCATTTGTCGGGCAGCGGCGTCGAGCATTTCTCGACGCCGAGCGGCTTTCGCCTCGCCACGCTTGGTGAGCGGCGGCGTGACAGACGCGGCGAGCGTCGCGGTCTCAACGGGGTCTGCTGGCGTCATGGTGTCATCGAATCTACCGCCGGTACGGCGATACCGGCGACGCTAATTCACCAACCGTTGATGTGCAGTACATCGTCGAGCGGCTTGCGTTGTGCCGGCGCGAAGTCGGTGCCCTGCGTGTAGGCGACCGGTAGCAGCACGCCCTGGTGCACGCCGTCGGGAATGCCGAGCAGGTCGGCCACTTCTTGTTCGTACACGAGGTGCAGGGTGGTCCACGCAGAACCCAATCCGCGTGCACGCAGTGCGAGCATGAGGTTCCAGGCCCCCGGAAGCAACGATCCCCACACCCCTGCCTGGTTGCCTGTCGGCAGGTCAGCGCCCGTCTTGATCGCTCCCACTATCAACACCGGCACCTCGCCCATCACGTCGGCGAGGTACTGGGCGCTGGCGGCGACACGGCGGGCGGTGTCGGTCGACACTGTGCGCTGTGCCGAGTAGTCGGCGAACGAGCGGGCGTAATAGTCGGCGACCTGGCGCTTGAGGTCGGCGTCGGTGATGACGATCCAATGCCACCCCTGCGCGTTCGACCCCGTCGGGGCCTGAATCGCGACCTCGAGTGCTTCACGGACGACCTCGATCGGAACAGGTCGCTCCAGGTCGAGGCGCTTGCGAACCGAACGGGTAGTCGTCAGCAGCTCATCGGGGTTCAGCGGCAGAAGGTCGGTCATCGTGCTCCTCGGGTCATCTGTGCCGTGCGCGGCGTGCCAGCCAGTTCCCAAAGTACTGGCCCACTTGCACCAGGATCACCAGGAGGGCGATCACCACGACGGTCAGTTTCCAGTCGAACTGCTGATAGCCGTACTGGAATGCGAAGTCGCCAAGACCCCCACCGCCGACGTACCCGGCCATTGCCGACATGTCGACGATGGCGACAAAGATGAAGGTGTAGCCGAGAACCAGCGGCGCAAACCCTTCGGGAACCACGACGGTCAGCAACGTACGCAACCGACTGGCACCAGACGCTCGCGCCGCTTCGACCACGCCCGGATCAACAGACACAAGACTCTGTTCGACGACGCGCCCGATGACCACCATCGCCATCAGCGTCATCGGGAAGATCGCCGCCTCGGTACCGATGCGCGTGCCCATCACAGCTTTGGTGAGTGGGGCGATCGCGGTGATGAAAATGATGAACGGGATCGGACGGACGATATTCACAACGACGTTGAACCCGTTGAAGATCCACGCGTTGGACCAGAGATTTCCGGGGCTCGTCGCGTACAGGATCACTCCGATGACCAGCCCGAGCAGACCTCCGATCAGCAGCGTCACGCCGACGAGTTCGAATGTCTCCCAGATGGATTGGATCAACAACGGCCGCAGCTCCGGCCCGAAGACCCGCGTGAAGCTCTCACCGTCGGCGAGCACGAACGTCTAGGCGGCGGTCACTGCTGTGTCCCCTCGTGTACGACGACGCCGTCGATGCGCACCAGTTGCGCACGCGCGGCGTCGACCGACGTTGCGTCGCCGGTGATCTCGTAGGTCAATGCTCCGAACGGTCGGCCCGCGATGTCGCTGATGCCGCCCGCGATCACCGTCGACCGAGCGCCGTGTTCCGCGACGGCCGCGGGTAGGTCGAATGTGGCGTCCTGATGACCGCTAGCGGCAGCGTCGTCGCGCACCGACACGGTTGCGAGCAGTCCGGGGTGCCGGGCGCGCAGCGTCGCCAACGCATCGGCGTCCGGGACTCCCGCGACGGCGTGTCGCAACAGTCCTCGTGTGACGTCCGACGTGGGATGCTCGAAGACGGAGTACACATCTCCGTTGTCGACGAGCCGACCCCGATCGAGGACCGCGACCGACTCGCACACGTCACGCACGACATCCATCTCGTGGGTGATCACGACGATCGTCGTACCGAGATCGGAGTTGATGCGCCGCAACAACTTCAGGGTGTCCGACGTCGTCTGCGGATCGAGCGCGCTCGTCGCCTCGTCGGCGATGAGAATCGACGGCGAGGTGGCGAGTGCTCGCGCGATTCCGACGCGCTGCTTCTGTCCGCCCGAGAGCGCTGCGGGCCATTGATCGGCCTTGTCGGCAATGCCAACGAAGTCGAGTAGCTCCTCGATTCGACTGCGCCGCTTGTCCTTCTGAAAGTGAGCGACCTTCAAAGCGAAGTCGACGTTGCCCGCCACGGTCCGCGAGTTGAACAGATTGAACTGCTGGAAGATCATGCCGATATCGGTACGCAGCCGGTTGAGCTCCCGCTCCGACGCCCGGCTGTGTTCTGCACCGTGCACGAATACCTGCCCGCCGGTTGGTCGTTCGAGACCGTTGATGAGCCTGGCGAGCGTCGACTTTCCCGCACCGGACGGACCGATGATCCCGACGATCTCCCCCGAGCGGACACTCAGATCGATCCCGTCGAGGACTTTCGGCCCCGACTTGTCGAAACGCTTTGAAACGCCGACGAAGTCGATCGCGGTGTCGGACCCCGCAGGTGAACCGAGGTCCGACGCCGCGTCGACGTCAGGAACCATTGGTGTTGACGGACGCTTGCAGGTCCTTCGTCGTCTGTTGGAGATCGGAAGCCGAATTGTCCTTGATCACACCGCTATCGCCGAGTGAACGCTTGACGGCGGCGATCACCTCGGGGTCGTGGTAGATCTTCACCAGCTTCGCGTAGGTGGGGTTGTCCTTGTCGTCGTTGCGGGCGACGAACGCGTTGATGTACGGCTTGGCCCCGGCCGAGTTTGGATCGTCGGACGCGATGATCTGGTCCTTGGTCAGCTTCGCCGACGTCGCGTAGTTGTTGTTGACGATCGCGGCGTCGACCGAATCCAGATTTGCCGCTGTCTGACCGGCGTCGACGGCGATGACCTTCACCTTCGACTTGCCCTGGTCGATGTCGGCGAGGGTCGAGAACGCATTGCCCGGCTTGGTGAGCGTGATCAAGCCCGCCTGCTCGAGAACCAGTAGTCCGCGCGCCTGGTTGGTCGGGTCATTGGGGATCGCGACCTGCCCACCCTGGGGGATCTCCGACACCGACTTGTGCTTGGTCGAGTACAGCGGCAACGGGTAGACGGCCGTCGCGCCGATCGGCACCAGGTTCTGCTTGTTCTTCGCGTTGTACGTGGCGAGGTAGAGCAGGTGCTGGAACTCGTTGAGGTTGAGTTCACCCTCTGCGAGAGCAGGATTGGGCTGGTTGTAGTCGGTGAAGTTCACCAGCTCGACATCGATGCCCTGCGCAGAAGCCTTCTGCTTGAACACATTCCAGTATTCCTCGGACGCGTCGGCGACACCGATCTTGACCTTCGACGAGTCGTCGTCGCCACCACAGGCCGTCAGCACCGCCCCACCGAACACGAGCAACAACAAGACGGCGAGAACTTTCGACCGCACGACGACCTCCGCGAATCACAATCGACACTGATCTGACTCTGCAAAACGCTAATGCCCGCACACCAGGCTTCCGACCACACGCCGATGTCACGATCATCACCCACCGTGCGGACCTGCGGATTCGACGCGTCGTCGAATTGTGTTCACGATGAACCGAATTGGCTCACTCGACGAACCCGCCCGCTGTCAGATGCTCGAGCAGGCCCTCGGTGAGTGGCAGCGCGCGCATCTCGTCGACCGTGAACCATCCGGCGTCAGCCGCATCGTCGGCGGCCCGCACCGTGCCACCGACCGCGACCGCGACGTAATCGTGGATTTCGAAGACCCCTCCCCTGCCGTCGGGGATGTCGACCACCCATGCCTTGGCACCGACCTCGACGTCGAGTCCGGTCTCCTCCGCGATCTCGCGGATCACCGCCGCGACGAGCGTGTCCGCGTCGTCACGGGGTCCGTAGGGACCGACGGCGTCGACCGGATCGACCTTGCCGCCGGGCACCGTCCACCGGCCGGCTTGAGGGTCGCGAAGTCGCTGCACGAGAAGAAATCGTCCGTCGTCGTCGCGAATGATCGCACCGACGGCGAGTATCCGACGCCCGCGCTTGTCTGCCGAATGACGCACGCGCCGTTGATGATCGGGCATGAGCCCCGCCAACACCCGGCCGATACTCGCGCGGAGGTCGCCAGCTGCGTCGGCTCCCCAGCGCACGATCTCGTCGATCTCACCGTGTGCGGCGAGGTCGGTGGCCGCAATACCCTGTGCCGCAGCGAGTTCTGGTGCGTGCTCCGTGTCACGATGCACGATGACACTCGCGCCCTCCGGCGGCAGAGGCGACAGCCACGCGTCGTGCGCGGCGAGTCGACGATCTGTCGGGAACAACGCGAGCGCCGCACCACCCGCCCCCTCCCCGAGCAGCACCGACACCGTTGGCCGTGGCACAGCGATGAGATCTGCCAGACAGAGCGCGATCTCACGCGCGAGACCACCCTCTTCGGCGTCGACGGACAGGTCGGCGCCGGGTGTGTCGATCACCGTGACGACGGGCAGGCGCAGTTCGGTCGCCAACGCCAGACCTCGCCGGGCGACCCGCAGGTCAGCGGGGCCGATCAGCCGACCGTCGGCCTGCACTGCCCTGTCCTGCCCGATCACCACGGCCGTCGTTTGCCCGAATCGACTCAGCGCCAGCACAATTGGACCGGTGTCGTGGATCACGGCGGTGCCGGAATCGAGCAGCAGCGCGCGCAGCCCGCGACGACCTGCGGCGCGCGTCGCCAGCACGCTGGGCCAGGTCTCGACAAGCTCGACCAGCGGAGATGGGGCGTCGACCGGCGGGGATGGATCGTCGACCGGCGGGGATGGATCGTCGACCGGCGGGGATGAGGCGTCGACCGGCGGGGATGAGGTCTCGACTGGCGGGGATGAGGTCTCGACCGGCGGGGATGAGGTCTCGACAAGCTCGACCGACGAAGATGAGGCGTCGACCGGCAGGGATGGGGCGTCGACCAGCGGAGATGAGGCCTCGACCGGCAGATCAGCAGGCTCACCGAGCAATGCGACGACCTCGGCTACGCGGCCGGGGAGTTCGCCCAGCGGCACGATGGCGTCGATGATGCCGTGGGCGGCCAGGTTCTCCGACACCTGCACGCCGTCGGGAAAGGGCTTGTGGTGCAGGCCTTCGTAGACTCGTGGTCCCAGGAACCCGATCAGCGCACCGGGTTCGGCCCAGGTGATGTGCCCCAGAGAACCCCACGAGGCGAACACCCCGCCGGTGGTCGGGTTGCGCAGATACACGAGGTACGGCAACCCCGCTCGTCGGTGACTGCCGACCACCTCGGCGATCGACGCCATCTGCAGGAAAGCGGCCGTGCCCTCCTGCATTCGAGTGCCACCGGAAGCGGGCAGTGCCAGCACCGGAAGTCGCTCACGTGTCGCGCGTCGAACAGCGTTGACCACACGCTCACCGGCGGCGCGCCCGATCGATCCCCCCAGGAACCCGAATTCGCTGACAACCAACACAATCGGAGCGCCGGAGATCACTCCGACACCGGTGATCACCGACTCGTCGGTACCGGTTCGCTTGCGTGCACGCCCCAACGCCGCGGCGTAGTCCCGGTCGAGCGCAACGTAGCTGGGCGCTTCGTCCCAGGACTGCCAGGTGCCGTCGTCGACGAGTGAAGTCACCAGTTCTACTACCGTCACTCCCACCGACTCAGCCACCTCACCAACGCTAGTCTTCGACCAGGCCTCAGCGGGTGAAGAACCTCGGCGGGTGAAGAACCTCAGCGGGTGAAGAACCTCAGCGCGAGTACACGACTCGCGTCCGCAGGATCAGGTCGGCAACCGAGCGTCGCTTGGTGTCGACGCCGGCCCACAGCAGTCCGATGGCGAAGAACACGCAGATCGCGGCCCGAATCACAGCCACCGATGGCCGCACACGGCCTCCCTTGCGATTCACCACCCGGATGCCCATCACGACGCTCCCCAGCGTGCGCCCGGACACCGCCCAACACGTCGCGAGGTAAATGATCGACACGACGACGAATGCACCGACCGTGAAGAACCCGTTGGTGCTCGGCATCGAAAAGTCGTGGACGTTGTAGAGCAGTCGGGCCATCACGACGCCCAGGTAGATGGCACTCATGATGACCAGCACGACGATCAGGTCGAGCACCGCACCCACTCCGCGACTCACGATGCCCGCCGACTTCGAGGTGTCGTGCACCGCGTGGGCCTTGGTCTTTCTGGCCTCTGAGCGAGCGGCGTGCTCGTCGGCGGCAGTGTCAGAGGGATCGCCGCCGTCGGGCTCATGGTGCGAATCGGATTCGGACGAATCCCGTTGGGGCTCAGTCACGCTCACCGGATTCCACCTCCGCGGCCACGCGTCGGCGCAGCAGCCGGCCGACCATGACGGCGACGGCGTCGTCGGCGCGTTCGCTGGTGCTGCGTACGTCGGTCATCACGTCGGCGGTGACCGACGTGCTCGCCTCGCGGATGATCCCGGGAAGGTCGACGCCGTCGATGATGACGTCGGCGAGTCCGATGAGGTCGACGCGGTTGATCACGGCGTCGACGTCCACATGCGAGACGGCACGGTCGAGGTCGACGGTGTCGATGATCGCGTCCAGGTCGACGGTCGCGATCACCGCCTCGATGTCGACGCGCGCGATTGCAGCGTCGAGGTCCACCCGAGCGACCGCAGCGTCAAGATCGACCCGCGCGACCGCGGCGTCGAGATCCACTCGCGCGACGGCGGCGTCGAGATCGACACGCGCGACAATGGCGTCGAGGTCAAGAAGGTCGACGATCGCGTTCATGTCGACCGACGCGATGATCTTGTCGAGGTCGACGTTGTCGAGCACCAGCGCGGTGAGGTCGATCTCGGACGTGAACACGTCGACGATCTCGCGGATCAGCGCACCCATGCCCGACTGCACACCGGCCGTTGCCAACACACCCGCAGAGTCGACGACGTTGTGCGCGGACCGTCGTACATCACGAACGACCGAACCTGCCACGGGGACATGCTCGGCGACGTCGAACATCGCCGACGCGGCGCGGAACGGGAGCTTCAGCACGCCCAGGACAGGAGTCCGGTCCCCGCCAGCCGCCGTGGCATCGTTGGTCACCCGAGCATTATCCCACCCGGGCGACCGGAGCACCCTGACAACAAGGACTCCTCCGAAACACGAAACCCGCACCAACAAGAAACCCCCGGTGACGCGGAGGGCGTCACCGGGGGTGTGAATAATCGCGAACTACGCGGTCACAGATTCTCGTAGAGCTCGCGGGCCAGCTTGGCGGTCTCGCTCGGCGTCTTGCCGACCTTCACGCCTGCCGCCTCGAGGGCTTCCTTCTTCGCCTGAGCGGTGCCGGAGCTGCCCGACACGATCGCGCCCGCGTGACCCATCGTCTTGCCCTCGGGGGCGGTGAAGCCCGCGACGTAGCCGACGACCGGCTTGGAGACGTTGGCCTTGATGTAGTCGGCTGCGCGCTCCTCGGCGTCGCCGCCGATCTCGCCGATCATCACGATGACCTTGGTGTCGGGGTCCTTCTCGAAGGCCTCGATGGCGTCGATGTGCGTCGTGCCGATGACCGGGTCGCCGCCGATGCCGATGGCGGTCGAGAAGCCGAGGTCACGCAGCTCATACATCATCTGGTAGGTCAGGGTTCCCGACTTCGAGACGAGGCCGATCGGACCCTTGCCGGTGATGTTGGCAGGCGTGATGCCGACCAACGACTCCTCCGGCGTGATGATGCCCGGACAGTTCGGTCCGATGATGCGGGTCTTGGCGCCCTTGTCGACGTTGTAGGCCCACGCGTACGCGGTGTCCTGCACGGGAACGCCCTCGGTGATGACGACGAGCAGCGGGATCTCCGCGTCGATCGCCTCGATGATGGCGTCCTTGGAGAACTTCGGCGGCACGAACGCGATCGACGTGTCGGCTCCGGTCTTCTCGATCGCCTCGGCGACAGATCCGAAGACCGGCAACTCGATGTCGTTGCCGTCCTTGTCCTTGTGGGTGACGGTGGTGCCGGCCTTGCGCGCGTTGACACCGCCGACGACGTTGGTGCCCGCCTTGAGCATCAGCGCGGTGTGCTTGGTGCCCTCACCGCCGGTGATGCCCTGGACGATGACCTTGTTGTCTTTGTTCAGAAAGATCGACATTGATTCGTCGCCCCTTACTTGCTCGCCAGTTCGGCAGCCTTGTCGGCGCCTGCGTCCATCGTTTCGGCGAGCGTCACCAGGGGGTGATTCGCATCGGCCAGGATCTTGCGGCCTTCTTCGACCTTGTTGCCGTCGAGGCGGACCACCAGAGGCTTGTCGGCCTCGTCGCCGAGCTTGTTGAGCGCTCCCACGATGCCGTTGGCCACCGCGTCGCACGCGGTGATGCCGCCGAAGACGTTCACGAACACGCTCTTGACCTGCTCGTCTCCGAGGATGACGTCGAGACCGGCAGCCATGACCTCGGCCGACGCGCCGCCGCCGATGTCGAGGAAGTTGGCAGGCTTGACGCCGTTGTGGTTCTCACCCGCGTAGGCGACGACGTCGAGCGTGCTCATCACGAGTCCCGCGCCGTTGCCGATGATTCCGACCTGGCCGTCGAGCTTGACGTAGTTGAGGTCGTTCTCCTTGGCCTTCTGCTCGAGAGGATCGGTGGCGTCCTTGTCCTCGAACTCGGCGTGGTCGGGGTGACGGAAGTCGGCGTTCTCGTCGAGTGTCACCTTGCCGTCGAGGGCGAGGATCTGATCGTCGGGGGTGCGGACCAGCGGATTGACCTCGACCAGCGTGGCGTCTTCTGCGACGAAGACCTCCCACAGCTTGGCGATGGTCACGGCAGCGGCGTCGAGCACCTCGGCGGGCAGGTGGCCCTGCTCGGCAATCGATCGCGCGGTGGCGATGTCGACACCCTTGACGGCGTCGACGGGCACCTTGGCCAGCCGCTCCGGCTTGGTCGCTGCGACTTCTTCGATCTCCATGCCGCCCTCGACCGAGCACATCGCCAGGTAAGTGCGGTTGGCGCGATCGAGAAGGAAGGAGATGTAGTACTCCTCGGCGATGTCGCTGGCTTCCGCGACGAGGAGTTTCTTGACGATGTGCCCCTTGATGTCGAGGCCCAGGATGTTTTCTGCGTTGGTCTGCGCGTCGTCAGGGGTCGCGGCGTACTTCACGCCGCCTGCCTTGCCACGTCCGCCGGTCTTGACCTGCGCCTTGATCATCACGGGCTTGCCGATTTCCTCGGCGATCGCTCGTGCATCGGTGGCGGAGTCGGTGACCCGACCGGGTGTGGTGGGAACCCCATGCTTGGCGAACAGTTCCTTCGCCTGGTATTCGAAGAGATCCATTCAGCTCACCATTTCGTCGTTGTGCCCGCTGATGTTGGGTGTAACACGGGCCATATCGGACTCTAAACCTGCCGGACACAGCCCTGATGGGGGCCTCCGTGGCTTGTGCGACAGATCACTCGTTCGGTCGGCGGTCCCCATCGCAGGACACCGGCCATCGATCAGCGCGCCACGCTCCTCGTATAGAGTCTGCCCTCGGTCCGCCGTACGCGGGCACGAAGTCGGGAAGAAGGGCGCAGCGCAACGGTTTTGGGTGAGATTCGACATCTAGAACACCGCCTTCACGATGGGTGTACGCACAGCCGGTATTGGTGACTCAGCTCACATTTGAGCGGGTTCTTACCGTCGATCGTTGGACTTGCCGCAATCGTTTCGTTACCGTCAGTCGAGCAGAACGGATCACGAATCGGTCACGAACAGTAACAAGACCGATATCGGGAACGAAGCAACAGGAATTGAGGTGGGCGACTTGGCGGAACGCGGAGCTCCGAGCAGGTCGACGTCGACGGTGGGCACCGTGGCATCACGACGCGGAAATACCTACGACGACATCCCGGCCGAGGAGATGACCGCGATCATCCCGATCGACGACCTCGACTCGTACGATCCCTGGGCCGCCGATTCCGCCGAGCGCGAGTACGCCGACGGTTACGACCAGACAACATGGTCGCCGTCCACGTGGGACCCCTACTACCGGCCCACCCGCTCCGAACTGACGCAGGACATCCTCATTCCCGAGGGCGGATTCGAGGCGTACGCCGACGATCCCTTCGAGAGCGAGGGCGCGCAGCTCGATTCGTTCCCCGCCGACGCCGACCTCGACCTCACCCACAGCGGCGAGATCGACCTACGGCCCGCTGAGAAGCCGTTCCGGCAGGTTCCCGAGCCTGGCCGCACCCGCACCCGCGGAAAGCACCGCCTTGCCGCACCCCCGACCGCTCTGCGCGGGGGTCGTGCAGCCCTCATCGCCATGGCCGCAGGCGCAGCAGTCGCCGCGGCAGCCCACGCCGGCACCACCGAGAAGGCGCCGGCACCCGCGACGACGCCCACCAACACCGCGAACGTCGACAAGGCAGCTCCCGTCGCCGATCTGGGACCGGGAGTCGCGGCGCCCGACAACTCCTCGCAGGACATGAGCGTCTTCACCTCGCAGCTCGCAGAGGGTGAACAGCTCGTCAAGGACGAGGCTGCACGCAAGGCAGCCGCGAGCCGTCCGTACTTCGAGTCACCGGTCCCGCTCGGCGTCTACCAATTCACCTCCGGTTTCGCGATGCGCTGGGGCAGCATGCACGGCGGCGTCGACTTCGCCGCCCCGCTCGGTACCCCGATCCACGCGGCGACCGACGGTGTCATCAAAGAAGCCGGACCGGCGTCGGGCTTCGGTAACTGGATTCAGGTCCAAGCCGCCGACGGTACGGTCACCGTGTACGGCCACATGTACTCGTCCGGTGTGCTGGTTCAGAAGGGCCAGACCGTCAAGGCGGGCGACGTGATCGGCCTCGTCGGCTCCGACGGTCAGTCGACCGGCCCGCACTGCCACTTCGAGGTCTGGAAGAACGGCACCACCAAGATCGACCCGGCCCCGTGGCTCGCCGAGCACGGCGTCCGGATGTCGGCCTACACGGGCTGAGTCACCTCACCCGACCCTGATCCGGGGCCCAACCTACCGGGTCGCTCTGACCCGCTGGTCGAGCGATACCCCGCTGGTCGAGCGATATCCCGCTGGTCGAGACTGACCCGCTGGTCGAGCTTGTCGAGACCTCAGAGCTTGTCGCCCGGAATTCCGCCCGCGGTCAGCAAGGTGATACGACCGGTCTTGCCGCCGTAGTCGATGACCACCCGCTCGGTGGCACCGCTCCCCTCTTTGCCCACTACCTTCCCCATGCCGTACTTGGGATGGTTGTGTCGATCGCCGACGTCGAGGTGGATCTGCTTGTTCCGGCCACGATTGGGGTCGGTCGAGTACTGCGAGCGACCCAGCGTGCGCGACGATCCACTGTCGGATCGCCCGAAAACGCCTCCGGTGGAACCGAATCCACGCGCGCCACGTCGAGGCTCGGTGCGTCGCCAATCGATGAGATGTTGCGGGATCTCTTGCAGGAAGCGCGATTCCGGATTGGAGACGGGTTGCCCCCAGGATGCGCGCGTCACCGAACGGGTCAGGTAGAGCCGCTCCTTGGCACGGGTGATGCCGACGTAGGCGAGTCGACGCTCCTCGCTCAACTCCGCCGGATCGCCCAGGGCACGCATGTGCGGGAAGTGGCCATCCTCCCAGCCCGTGACGAACACGACCGGAAACTCGAGCCCCTTCGCGGTGTGCAAGGTCATCAAAGTGACGACACCGTCGCCCTCGTCGGGCACCTGATCGGCGTCGGCGACGAGCGCGACCTTCTCGAGGAAGGCGGCCAGTGAACCGGGTTCGGGTTCGCCGTCGGTTCCGCCCAGGTCTTCATCGCCATCCGCTTCGTCATCGAATTCGACGTCGAGTTCGGCTGCCTCCGTGCTGAACTCGGCTGCGACGGAGATCAGCTCGTTGAGGTTGTCGAGGCGTGCGGCGTCTTGCGGGTCGCTCGAGCCCTCCAGCTCCGCCCGATACCCGCTGCGGTCGACGATGGCGGCGACCAGCTCTCCGATGTCGGCACCCTCCTCCGTCGCATCGGACACGGTCGCGACGTCGGCGCCCTCGTCGTCGGCCTGGCCGAAGGTGGTCAGGAAGTCGCGGCGCAATCCCTCGATCAGGTCGACGAATCCACCGATCTGTTTGACCGCGCGCGAATTGAGCAGGGCCACTTTGCCTTCGGCGCCGTCGAGCAGCGCCTGGTAGAAGCTGACACCCGCGTTCTCGGCGTGCACCGCGACGCACGCCTCGGCGCGGTCGCCGATGCCACGTCGGGGTGTGTTGAGGATGCGGCGCAGACTCACCGAATCGTCGGGATTGGCGACGGTGCGCAGGTAGGCCACGACGTCGCGGACCTCCTTGCGCTCATAGAAGCGGGTGCCGCCGACCACCTTGTACGGAATGCCGTGGCGCACAAAGACTTCTTCGATCGGTCGTGAGCCGGTGTTGGTTCGGTAGAACACGGCGATGTCGGAGTATTTGTACGACTCCGACACCCCGCCGATGGTGTGGTCGGTGAGGCGTTCGATCTCGGTGCCGATGAACATCGACTCGTCGCGGTCGGAATCCGACACGTAGCCGACAATGAGCTCACCGTCGCCCGAATCGGTCCACAGCCGCTTCTCGCGTCGATTCGGGTTGCGCGCGATGACCGCGTTCGCGGCAGACAGGATGGTCTGAGTGGAGCGGTAATTCTGTTCGAGCAGAATGGTTTCCGCGTTCGGGAAGTCGCGCTCGAACTCCTCGATGTTGCGGATCGTCGCGCCACGGAACGCGTAGATCGACTGGTCGGCGTCGCCGACGACGCACAGTTCCGACGGCTCGACGCTGCGGGCATCTGGCTCGTCGGCGGAGTCGTCCGAGGTGCTTCCGAGTACCAACTCGCGCACCAGAACGTATTGCGCGTGGTTGGTGTCCTGATACTCGTCGACCAGTACGTGGCGGAAGCGTCTGCGGTAGTACTCGGCGACCTCGGGGTGGCGTTGCAGCAACCCGACGGTCTCGCCGATCAGGTCGTCGAAGTCGAAGGCATTGGCGGTGCGCAGCCTGCGCTGGTATTCGGCGTAGATCTGCGCGATCGCCTGCTCGGTCGGGTCGCCCTGCGCTGTCGCGGTGATGGCTTCGTCGGGCGTGACCAGTTCGTTCTTGTAGTTCGAGATGATCACCGACACCCCGCGCGGCGCGAACTTCTTGGGGTCGAGGTCGAGATCTCGGATGATCATGCCGAGGAGCCGCTTGGAGTCGTCGGCGTCGTAGATCGAGAAGTTGGAGTTACGGCCCTCCAGGAGCGCCGACTGTGCACGCAGAATGCGCACGCACGTGGAGTGGAAGGTCGAGATCCACATGAAGTTGGCGCGCGGACCGACGAGGCCGATGACGCGCTCACGCATCTCGGCGGCCGCTTTGTTGGTGAAGGTGATTGCCAGGACCTGACCGGGCGAGACGTCGCGCTCGGCGAGCAGATAGGCGATGCGGCGGGTCAGCACCGCCGTCTTACCCGACCCCGCGCCCGCCACGATCAGTAGCGGCGAGCCGGAATGCAACACAGCCTCGCGCTGCTGCGGATTGAGCCCGGCGAGCAGGCGCGCGGACGCGTCGTCGGGGCTTGCTGCCGGAGCGCGGCCGGCGGGCGTGGCGGGGGTGCGGGTGGAACTGGTCATCGAGAGTTCAGGTTACTCGCCACCACCGACACTCAGCCCCCGAGGAGGCGCGCGTCGACAACCTCACCCACACGCCCCGCTCCGGTGTGCAGTGCGAGGCCGGGCGTGAGCGGCCGAACGTCGAGTTCGGTGCCGCGACCGTCGAGTTGCACGTAGACGACGTGCAACCCGGCTGTGACCGGCACCGTGACGGGCGCTCCACCGTCGAGCGAGAAATGCACCTGCCCAGCGGAATTGGCGCAGTATCCCAGTGCGATGGTCCATTGCCACTGGATCAGCGGACCGTCGAGTCGGAGTCGGCTCGGGCCGTCGAGTTCGGGTCGCGCGCACGACCCGCGCCCGGCGGTGATCGAGCGCCGCGGCGTCACGGCACCGGGCACGGCGTTGCCCGAGTTGTCGAGCACGATGAGACGGTCGGTGTGGGTGCCGAATGTCGGCCGATCACGCAGCTTGCCGAAGGTATGACTGATCTGGTTCTCCGGATAGGCGACCGGAAGCAACACCTCGAGGGGTAGTGCCTGGTCGAACATCGTCGTGTCCTTGTTCGCGGCGAGTGCGCGCTTGGCGTTCGCGAGATACGGGCCGGTCGGATCGTCATTCCACGACGCCGAGTAGGCCGCGGTGGAGATGATCGACGACGCGACCGCGAACGCCACGGCCATGACGCCGACGAGCAGCAGCGGCGATGTACCCGCCTCGCGTGCGTGCCGCGCGGGACCCCGATCGGCGCCATCCGTCTGCGACGCCCCGGTAGACGCACGGTTCGGCGAGATCAGGAGCAGCGTGAACGCCAGAGCCAACACCAGCGCGGCGTCGGGGAGATAGCGCATCGTCTGTGCGAGTTCGAGCGCCGTGTTGGCGCTCGACCGATTCCACATGGGCGGGATCTGCACGACCACCACGTACAACGCGACGGCAACGAGCACGCCGATCGCACCGACGCGCGTTCTGATCGCCCAGATGACGAAACCGGCAACCACGATCCAGCCGAGCACGATCATCCAGATCGACGGGAACCCCATCGGCGGAGAAGGTACCCAGCGTTCCCAGTCCCACGGACCTCCCACCAGGGACGGCACGAGCGCCTTGTTGATCGAGCGCCACACCAGTTGCGCGGTCTGCGACACCGAGTGCGTCCCCGCCGTCGCGTCGGAGACCGAGAAGTAGACGATGACCCACACCACGAAGACGACGGTCAGCGGAGTCCACAGCGCGCGACCCCGCGTGAAGGCGACGATGAGCGGGGTACGCGGGAGCGCCGAGACAGTGCGGTCGGCAGGCTCGCCGGTGTCATCCGAGGGCTCTGAGGTGCGGTCGAAACGCACGACCAGCACGGCCGCGATGAAGGCCACCGGCAGGATGAACAGCGACTTCTCGAAGAAGGCGAGCGCGACCACGAAGATCACCGTCGACCTGATGACGACGAGTCGTCGCGACGATTCCGGCACGCGGCCGGTGCACAAGAGAATGGCGTCGGCGACGATCCAGGCCATCGCCGCCTGCATCGGCAGCGAGTTGAGGCCCGCGGCCCACCAGATGTACGCGGGCACGGTCAGCGGAGTGAACAGATAGAACGCCAGGGCGGCCAATGCGCCGACCTCGAGCGCGGGCCGTCGACGACCCGCCCGGTCACCTCCCGCCGCCGATCCCACCACGCGAATCATTCGCCACACCGACAGCGACGCGAGCGCTTGCAACACGACCAGCGTGACCGCCGGGATCACCCAGTTGACCGGTGCTGCCAGCGTCGAGAGCCCGGCGACCAGGAAGGCCGCAGGCATGAAGTGGCCGTCGTGACTCTGGCCCAGGTAGTCCCACGACCAGAGGGGAAGGGTCGACGCGCGGCCGATGAGGATGAGGTCGTCCCAGTAGAAGTTGCCGGTCGCGACCAGCCACGCGCGGACCACCAGATGCGCGACGATCAGCACGATCGCCGTCACCACGGTGAGTGAGCCGATCCGGCCGGCGAGGGATCGGTGTCGATGCGGCTCGTCGGATGTGTGTGACTGCGACGTCACCGTCGGGCTGCTCGGCATGGGATCTAGTAGAACCGCCGCGGGTGGCGCGTGGCAAAATCACCCCGGTGAGCGATGCGAGCAACGATCAGAACCCTGCGACGACACCCGACGCCTCGTCGGACGTGCCGGTGCCGTTCGAGGAAACGATCGATCTCGAGTACTACCGCCTCGACCCCTCCATCGACGACCTGTCAGACGAGATCGACGACCTGCGGGTCGAGATCGACCGCCTCGACGCGATCATCCTGGCCGCGATCAAGCGCAGGACTGCCGTGTCGAAGAAGGTCGGCGCCACCCGGATGGCGTCGGGTGGCCCGCGGCTGGTGCATTCGCGCGAGGTGAAGGTCATCGACCGGTTCGCCGTGCTCGGCCAGGAGGGCCACACGCTCGCCATGCTGCTGCTGCGCCTCGGCAGGGGTCCGCTCGGTCGCTGACCGCTCGCCGGGTTCGCGATTGGTGAACCATCGGTTACGAGACGTCGGTCTCCCCTCTTATCGAGCACGCGCCACGCCGTGAAGACCTAGTGTTGGTTCATGGGCACCGACGTCTCGCGCAGCGGCAAGGACATCACCACTACTCAACCCTGGCAGGCGTTGGAGGCTCACAAGCCGATCCTCGCCGCACGCAATCTCCGGGAGTTGTTCGCCGACAACCCCTCCCGTGGACGCGAGCTCACCATCGACGTCGGCGATCTGCACATCGACTACTCCAAACACCTCATCGACGCCGAGACCATCGAGCTCCTCCTCTCGCTCGCGCGTGAAGCGAATCTCGAACAGCACCGCGACGACATGTTCGCCGGCGTGCACATCAATACCTCCGAAGACCGCGCGGTCCTGCACACCGCGCTCCGCCTGCCTGCCGACGCGCAACTCGTCGTCGACGGCCAGGACGTCGTACACGACGTCCACGAGGTGCTCGACGCGATGGGCGCATTCACCGACAAGCTGCGCAGCGGAGAGTGGAAGGGCCACACCGGAAAACCCATCACCGACGTCGTCAACATCGGCATCGGTGGCTCCGACCTCGGGCCCGTCATGGTGTACGGCTCGCTACGCCACTACGTCGACACCGACATCCGCTGCCACTTCGTGTCCAACGTCGACCCGGCCGACATGGTCGCGGCACTTGCCGACCTCGACGCCGAGCAGACGCTCTTCATCGTCGCCTCGAAAACCTTCACGACGCTGGAGACGCTGACCAACGCGGCGGCAGCCAAGCGGTGGCTGCTGGAGAAACTCGGTGCGGGCGAGGACGCCGTCGCCAAGCATTTCGCGGCCGTCAGCACCAACGCGGAAGCGGTGTCGAACTTCGGAATCGACCCCGTCAACATGTTCGGCTTCTGGGACTGGGTGGGTGGCCGCTACTCGGTGGATTCCGCGATCGGCCTCTCGGTGATGGCGGCGATCGGCAAAGAACGCTTCGCCGAATTCCTCGGCGGATTCCACACCGTCGACACCCATTTCCGTACGCAGCCGCTGGAGAGCAACGCGCCGGTGCTGCTGGCGTTGATCGGATTCTGGTACTCGAACTTCTGGGACGCGCAGTCGCGGGTGGTGCTCCCCTATTCGAACGACATGGCACGCTTCGCCGCGTACCTGCAGCAGTTGACGATGGAGTCCAACGGCAAGTCGGTCAAGGCCGACGGCGAGCACGTGACCACCAACACCGGCGAGATCTTCTGGGGCGAGCCGGGTACCAACGGCCAGCACGCCTTCTACCAACTGCTCCACCAGGGAACACGTCTGGTGCCCGCCGACTTCATCGGCTTCGCCAATCCCACCGACGATCTGCCCACAGCCGATGACACCGGCTCGATGCACGACCTGCTGATGAGCAACTACTTCGCGCAGACCAAGGTGCTGGCGTTCGGGAAGACCGCGGACGAGATCAGGGCCGAGGGCGTCGACGAGAAGGTGGTGCCGCACAAGGTGATGCCCGGCAACCGGCCGTCGACGTCGATACTCGCGTCCGAACTGACCCCGGCGGTGATCGGTCAGTTGATCGCGCTCTACGAGCATCAGGTCTTCGTCGAGGGCACGCTGTGGGGCATCAACTCGTTCGACCAGTGGGGCGTCGAACTCGGCAAGACGCAGGCCAAAGAACTTCTGGGCGTCATCACCGACGCCGAAGCGCCTGCGCAGCAAGGTGATTCGTCGACCGACGCACTGGTGCGCTGGTACCGCGCCGAGCGCGGACGCAAGGCCTGAGTCAGGACCAGCGCTCGTCGTCGAACACCTCGGGCGGGATCTCGTCGCCCGGTTGCACTCCGAGCGCCTCGAGCCGACCCATGAGCGCGGCCGCGACCGCAACGTAGGTGATGAGGTCCTGCGGTTCGTCGGCGCGCTCTGCCGGGTCGCCGCCGAGGAACTCGAGTACGAGCGGCGGCACGCAGTCGCCCATCGCGAGTTCGCGGGTGCCGGTCGCAACCCGCCAGGCGTCGAATCCGGAGACATCGACGGCGTCGGCGATCTCGCCGTCGCGGACGGCTGCGAGCACCTCGTCGAGGGTGGCGAGCGGTCCCGACGCTCCACTCGACGGGTCGAAGCCGATGACGGTGTCGGACGCGAGCTCCTCGTCGTCGTCGAGGGTGAAGTAGACGATCCCGCGCCAATCGGCGCCGATCGCGGTGATGTCGTCGCGCCCGAAGATCGACTCGAGTAGCTCACTCACGTCGTCTGCTCGTCGTCGCGAGAAGAGTGCGAACGCGCCATTGGCGACCACTTGCCCCTGTGTGGAACCCACATCCGATACCTTACGCACGTGAGGACTACCGTTTTGCGGCCGCGACTGCTCGTGGTGTCGCTGGCCTGTGTCGCGGGCGTGCTCGGCATCGCGGCATGCTCGTCGGACTCCGGAGGTACCGCCGAATCCGCGACGTCGGTGCCCCGATCGGCAGCCGTGACCGTCGCACCCGGGCAGCAGCATCCGCGCACAGCGCCCGGAACCACGCTCGACTTCGGCGCCTCCGCGTCGCTGCCTGCCGACGCCTATCGCGCGGGCGGGTCCACGGCGCTCTACACCGTCACCGGCATCACGCAGGGCAAACACGTGCCGAGCGCGCAAACCCGTGGCGGCACAGCGTATTTCGTCTACGTCACAGTGACGTCTCTGGCACCACGTCCGGCGCCCGCCCCCAAAGTCCTCGGCCTCGCCGGTTCGGCGGATGGACGCACCGCGGCGCTGACACTGCCGCCGTCGACCTCCCTGAAGGACTGCGCCAACCCCAAGCCCCCCGAAACCATGCGCCGCGGCGACTCCTACGCCACCTGCCTCGTCGCCTACGCCGATGAGGGGCAAAAGCTCACGCGGGTCATCTACTGGGCCGACACCACCGGCGACGACTCGCTCGACTACAAGCAGGCGCCCGTCGTGTGGCGCAATCCGGCTGACGTCGTCAGCAGTTCTCCCGCGCCACCTGCAGGCTGAGGACGTGGCTGGCCTTAGAGCGGCTCAGATCATCCGACGCGTGACGAACCCCGGCAGATACTTCAGCGCCGCGGCGATAGGAGTCCACGGCCACGCCGGCACCGGTGAGTAACCGTTCTCGGCCTCGATGGCCTTGACCATCGCCGCGACTCCGGACTCCGTGTCGGCCATCAGCGCGGTTTTCACACCGCGATTGATGTCGGTCTCGATGTAGCCGGGCGCGACGACGGAGACCGTGATCGGCGAGTTGACGAGTTCTGCCTGCAGACCCTGCCCGATCGCCGTGACACCGGCTTTCGACGCCGAGTACGCGGTCTGCGCCTTGGGAAGTCCACGAATTCCGCTGATCGAACTGACCAGCACGAGGTGACCGTGGTTCTGCGCGCGGAAGATCTCCATCGCCGCCTCGGCCTGTGCGAGCGCTCCGACGAGGTTGGTCTGCACGGTCTCGATGTTGGCGTGCGCCTTGCCCGTGCCTATCGGCGCCCCCTTGCCCAGCCCCGCGTTCACGATCACGCGGTCGAGACCGCCGAGTTCGTCGCGCAGCTTGCCGAAGACGACGGGCACGGCGTCGACGTCGGTGACGTCGAGTGCGCTGACGGCGACCTGCGGCGCACTCGGCCGGAGTTCGTCGGCGAGGGTCTCGAGGCGGTCGACGCGTCGGGCGGCCAGGGCCAGCGAACGGCCGCGCGCAGCGAACTCACGGGCCATCCCCTCGCCGAGCCCCGAGCTCGCGCCGGTGATCAGGATCTTTTGTCGGGTCGTCACGCAGGACAACCTACCCCCGGACGCGGGAACGTCGAACGAGACGTACCACCGCGGTCTGACCGTCATCGCCGACGATCCGCTCGGAGTCGGCCCAGTCGTCACCGCGCTCAGTGAGGATCTGCTCTGCCTGCGCGGCGTTCATCTCCATCAGCAGCGCGCCACCGTCGGCGAGCCAGGTCGGGGCGTCGGCGACGAGTCGTCGAATGTGGTCGAGGCCGTCGTGACCGGCAAGAAGCGCGGCCTGAGGTTCGTGTTCGGTTTCGTGCGGCAGGAGGTCGACGGCGCCGTCGGGGACGTAGGGCGGTACTGCGGCGATCATGTCCACGGCTCCCCGTAGCTGCCGCGGCAACGTCGACAGTCCGTCGCCGAGGTGAGCGTGTGCGCCCACGGGGAGGTTGCGGCGCGCATACTCCAGCGCTGTCGGGTCGATGTCGACGACGTGGATGCGCGCACCGACCGTCCCGTCTGCCACCGCCACCGCGATCGGCGCGACTCCGCAATACGCCTCGACCACCACGGGTTGCTCGACGTGACGTTCGCGCAATGCCTCCCCGGCAACACGCGCGAGGAGCAGCGAGCGCTGTCGAGGAATAAACACCCGCGGCCCCACCTGCAGGTCGATCGAACCGAACCGGACCGTCCCCACCACATGCTCGAGCGGCTCGCCAGCACAACGCCGCACGGCCATCTCTTCCAGATGTTCGACGTCGCGCGCGGCGTCGACCAGAACGGCCGCCTCCTCCTCCGCGAACACACAGCCCGCCGCCCGCAGCCGCGCGGCCAGCGCCGACTGGGCGCTCTGTACTGCCGACTGTGCGTTGCCGCGCGCCGAGTGGGCGTCCGTCACTTGAGCAGCCGCGACATCCGACGGTCCGCGAGCACCTTCCCGCCGGTCTGACACGTCGGGCAGTACTGGAACGACCTGTCGGTGAAACTGACCTCCCGGATCGTGTCGCCGCACACCGGACACGGCATCCCGGTACGTGCGTGTACGCGTAGCCCGGTTCGCTTCTCCGACCTCAGTTTTGCGACGCCGAGACCTTCGAGCCGTCCGGTCGCGTCGGTGAGTACAGCCCGCATCGACTCGTAGAGGGTGTCGATCTGGGCGTCGGACAGTGTTTTCGACGACGCGAACGGCGAAAGCTTTGCGGTGTGCAGGATCTCGTCGGAGTAGGCGTTTCCGATCCCGGCGATCACCCGCTGATCGGTCAGCACGTTCTTGATTCGGCCCGACGTGCCGCGCAGGATCGCGGCGAGTTCGTCGCGCGTGACACCCATCGCGTCCGGTCCGAGCGAGGCGATGCGCTCGACGTCGGACACATCCCGCACCACCCAGACGGCCAGCCGCTTCTGGGTGCCGGCCTCGGTAACGTCGAAGCCCTCTCCGGGCAGTCCGCAGTGCACGCGCAGCGCGATCGGGCTCTTGCCGCCGGGACGCAGCGGCCGCGGCGAGAGATCCTCGCTCCAGCGCAGCCACCCCGCGCGCGAGAGGTGGATGACCAGGCTGATCGTCGGTTCGTCGACCTGTTCGGCGCTGCCGGGAATCGTCGTGATGACGAGGTATTTGCCGATCCGCGACGCGGAGTCGACGATGCGCCCGATCAGCGCGGTGTACGGCGGATCTGCTGTCTTGAGTACCGACAGCGACGCGACGTCGACACGACAAATCGGGAAGCCGGCAGCGTGATCGTCGACGTAATCGGCGATGGCGGCGACCTCGGGCAGCTCAGGCATGCCTTCAGTGTGCTCTAGTAAGTGCATGATCTCCGCACATTCCGACGCCGAGCTCGCCGCTCGGATCGCGGTCGGGGCAGGTGAGATCCTCGTCGGAGTGCGCTCGGGACAGCTGCTGGGTGGTCGACAACTCGGCGACCTCGGCGACGCGATGGCCCAGGCGTGGATCGGCAACGTGCTGCGTCGACATCGCGGCTCCGACGCCGTGCTCTCGGAAGAGGCCGACGACGTCGGCGACCGCGCGAGCGCCGACCGTGTCTGGATCATCGACCCGCTCGACGGCACGCGCGAGTTCGCTTCCGGCACTGCCGACTGGGCAGTCCATGTCGCGCTCACCGAGTCCGGCGTGGTGACAGCGGCGGCGGTCTCGCTACCCGCGACCGGCGAACTGTTCCGCACCGACACCGTCGAACGCACAAGCGGCCCGCTACGACACCGCATGGCCGTATCTCGTTGGGGCGGAACGTATGAGGTGGCCGCGGTATCTCGCGCACTCGGTCTGGCGCCGGTCGAGATCGGGTCGGCGGGCGCCAAGGCGATGGCCGTGGTCCGCGGCGACGTCGACGCGTACGTCCACTCGGGCGGCCAGTACGAGTGGGACAACTGCGCCCCGGTCGGCGTCGCACTCGCCGCGGGGCTGCACTGCAGCCGCCTCGACGGCTCGCCCATCCTCTACAACCGCCCGCGCCCGTACATGCCCGACTTCGTCATCTGCCGATCCGAGATCGCCGACGACCTACTCGGCGTCCTCGCCCGGATCTGGTGAGTCGTCGCCGATCGAGCGCCCTCACCGCTGGCCGAGCGCCCTTCCGCTAGCCGAGCAGCCCCACACGCTGGTCGAGCGCCCCTACACGCTGGTCGAGCAGCCGCGAGGAACGAGCGGCGTGTCGAGACCACCCAGCCACCCCGCAGATCGAGCACCCTCACCGCTGGTCGAGCAGCCGCGAGGAACGAGCGGCGTGTCGAGACCACCCAGCCGCGCCCACCCAGCTCAGCGCTGTTTGCGCAGCAGGTAGATGTCCATGATCCAGCCCACGCGCTCGCGGGCCGCAGCGCGTTCCGCGGCGATGCGCTCACCCACGTCGCCCACCCGACCACTGATCAGGATCTCGTCCGCGGTACCCAAATAGGCGCCCCACCAGATGTGATCGTCGGGGTCTGCTGTCTGCCGGAACGCGAGGTCGGCGTCGAGCATCACGATCTGGTTGGAGTCGACGCCCGGCGGCGTCTCCGCGAGCCGACGACCCGTCGTGATGTGAATGGGTTCGCCGATCCGGTTGGCGACGATTCCGTGCGCCGCGGTCAGCGCACTGGCGCTCGTCACGCCCGGGATGACCTCGACGTCGAGGGTCAGATCGGACCGTTCGGACAGATCGTCGACGATGCGCAGAGTGCTGTCGTACAGCGCCGGGTCGCCCCAGACCAGGAACGCCGCGACTCCCCCGTCGGGCAGTTCGTCGCGCAGCGCGGAAGCGATCAGATCGGCTCGTGCCGCGTGCCAACGTCGCACTTCGGCGTCGTAGTCCGCCGGCGCGCGATCACGCGGCGGGTCAGCGATCTCGATGAGCCGATGCGACGAATTGGCGTGGCGCGCAAGGATCTCCTTCCGAGCGTCGAGCAGCCCCGTCTTCGCACTCCCCTTCTCCAGCGCGACAAACACCTCGACGTCGGACATCGCTTCGATCGCCTGGAGCGTGATCTGCCGTGGATCACCAGGACCGATCCCGATGACCCGCAACGTTATTCGCATCGTCGAATCAGATCTTCACGCGTCGCAGACCATGTTTGCGGGCGGTCATGTCGAGGATGAACTGGCGCGGCAGCAGGCGTCGCAACGCGAACACGAGTCCCGCCGAATTTCCCTTGGCGTAGAACGGCTTCGGATGCTCGGCCAGCGCGGCGTCGACGATGACGGCCGCCATCTCGGCCCCACTGATGCCCTCTTCTTCGTTGTGTCGCGTTGCGGCCGCGAGGGTCTCGTACTCGTCACGGTAGGGCGAGTTCTCGCCGATGTAGATGCTGCGCCGGTCACCGATGCCGGTGGCGATCGTTCCCGGTTCGACGCTGATCATCCGAATCCCGTACGGCGCTACCTCACGTCGAGTCGCGAACGCATACGCCTTCAGCGCGGATTTCGTTGCGGCATAGTTGGATCGGAACGCCACCGGGAAGCTCGACAGCATCGACCCGACCATCACGACCGTTCCTCGACGCCGCTCACGCATACCCGGGAGCACGGCTTTGGTCAGCGCGATCGGCCCGAACACGTTGACACGGAACAGATCTTCGACAGCACTGATCGGCGTGTCCTCGAGCGCGCCCGCCTGCGACTCGCCCGCATTGTTGATCAGGATGTCGACGTCGCCGACCTCCTGGGCACACTCCGTGGCGCTCTCGTAGTCGGCGTTGTCGAGACGTACGTAGGTCACGCCGGGAATCGGATCGGCAACCTTGTCGGGGTGTCGACTCGTGCCGAAGACTCGATGGCCGGCGGAGGCGAACTGCCGCGCCACCTCTTCGCCGATTCCACTGGTCGCGCCGGTCACGAGAACGGTGAGCTGAGCTGGTGTCACCGCTTCACCGTATCGTCTCGCTGCGACCGCGAGACCAGAAGCACCTCGGACGAGCCCGACCTGGCGCACCGACTCCCGCTCCGATCGGGGATCGGCCCGTCACGTAGACTTCCTGCGTCGGTCTTCACGACCCGCCCTCGTGGGACTGGAGGAAGTTCACAAAGCCACACGTCAGCGTGTCTAGCGGGTACGCGGGGTAACGCGATTCCGTTGTTTTCGTAACACGAGCACACCAGCTCCGGGGCCTCAAGTTTACGCTGACCGACTATGGATCCGAATCAGCCGAATCGTCTTCGACCTCCTGCCCGTTTGAGCGTTTGGTCGGTGGCTTGACCGCGCTGACGGTCGTCACCAGGTTGACAGATAGCGATAGCACTCCGAGGATGACCGACACAACTGCTGCGATGGGACTTCCCAGGACCACGAACACAACAGCAGCCACGAGCGAGAAGACCGCAATAGAGTAGAGCATCCACTGGCCGCGCTTTGTCAATGAGACATCGGCGCTGGCGAGCATTCCCTGAATCCGAACCTGCGCATCCACGGCGGTATTGATCGAGTCTTCCCTGCGCTCCGCGATCTCGATCTGCCGCTCGTACGAGCGGACGATTCGTTCCGCGAATGATGGATCGATCGCGTTGTACGCAGCTAACGCCTCTGGCGGCGGAAGTGGAGCCTTCCATTTACTTTGTCGCACGCGACGCGGCGAAGGAGGGTCAGTGACGATCTCGCCTTCAAGGGCAGCCTCTGCTGTGTCGAGGTCGTGCTCTAGTTGCCCGACCTCTGAATCATCTTCGCAGCGTTCTTCAGGATTGCGGCGGCACTCGTCTGTTCCATCCGAGTCTGGTTCAGCAGTGGACGAGGTTGAATGCTCATCGGTCGACTCCGCGCCTCATCGTCCGCCGCAGCGCCGTGTGAGTTGTCTGGGTCATGACTCAACTCTAGCTCCGACGAGGGGGTTTGGCGCTAGGAGTTTCCACACGGTCTGCGAACTGCTTGCCATGATTCAGTCCTCTGCGTAGGTTTCTGCAGCTTGGGGCGGTCGCCGGCTGCCCAGACTACCGCACAATTGGGTGCCACTGTCATTCGGTGGTGGTCCACGCGCGCCCTGAGAGTGTGTCGCGAGCGCCGACTACTGTGAGTACCGATTGCGGGCAGCGGACGTGTGGCAAAGGAGCAACATGAACCAGTTCGACCGGTTGTGGATGACCCGTGATGCGGTCCTGGCGTGGCTAGGCAGCGAGATCGCATCTGGAAGGGGCGACGCCAACGCCTCGGCCGACATCGTGATGAACGCTACTTGCCTGGTCCGACACTCCGTTATCAGAGCAGGAGGTCAACGACGCCACGGTTTGGCTTAAGAACGAGGGCTTCATCCGAGGTCAGGGGACATAGGGTCATGGAGTGATTCGTATGTCGCTCGAAGCCAAGGGAGAACGCTACCTGTCGGAGGGGCGTTCGGTGAGAGACGAGCAGCCTCAGGCGCCGCATGTAGTGAACTCGCACAACACCATCACAGTTACCGGGACCAACGGTCGGCGGTCGCGGTGGATTCTGCCTACGCCCAGCAGGCTGTCACGAATACCGGCAGCTTTCAGCTGGTTCGAGAAGTCGCCAACCTCGTACGGACCGCCTCCGCCGACACCGACCAGCAGGATGAGGGGCGCGTATTGGCGGCGCAGATTGAGGCCGAACTGGCAGGCGACGCCAAGTCCAATCCGGGCAAGCTCAAGCAGCTGATGTTCACTGCGGCGACCGCGTTCGCGGGTGCGCTCGGGTCGGCAGGTGGTACCGACCTCGCACAGTTGGCGATGCAGGCGTACACGATGCTCTGAAAGTCGCGGACAGTCCCCTTCGTGGTCGCCGCAGGTGAGTGGTGCGGTGTCACTGACACGCGCGGTCCGCGCGGCAATCGGCCGGTTCCTACGTCGATTGCGCGCACTCAATCAGAGATATGGTTGTGCATCGGTGGAGCGTAGGGGGGGTTTGGTATATTTTCTGGTATGAATTCATATCCGGATGCGCAGAAGGTTGTGGATGACCTCGGCGACAAGCTCCTCGGAGCGTTCATTCAATCGGTCGACGGGGCGGCGGTCGACCTGGAGGCATTCCGGGACGCTTTTCCTACCTGGTTCGTCAACTTCTCAAAACGGTTCGTCGCGAACTTCGTCCATGAGCGCATGTGGGACCGGATGGTGCGCGAGGTGGCAGACGAATCGGCGGTTCAGATCATCGATCAGGAGCCGACTCGTCAGATCCTCATCGATCGCTACGTGATCCGGTTCAAGCGCCACCGGTCCGACTTGAAGATCAGCACGTACCCGACCTCGGGTGCGTTGGCGTTTTGGACTAACGTGGCGATGATTCCTGGCACAGAGACCCATAGCCTCGCGCTCGGCTACCTGTGGGATGTCGATGAGGCTGCCGTGAAGGGTGCACTCCTGTCCTACCGCACTGAGCTTGATCGCCCATTGTGGTCAGTCTCGTTGGGTGCCAACCCAATCCAGGCTGCTGGATCGGGTCCCGCGCCAATCGACTGGACACCCCTGGAGCCGAACCTGCCCCAGCTCGACCTTCGCGACATCATCGAAGAAGACGAAGATGGGACCGAAGGCGGATCATGAACAATGTCGGCGACGTGATCATCACGGCCCGCCGAGCTGCTGGGATCACACAAGAGGAACTCGCTGAGCGACTCGGCGTCACTCAGGCTGCCTTGTCGCGATATGAAAACGGTCAGCGCGATGTCGACCCTCCGACGTTGGCGGCGTTGGGTCGTGCGCTTGATCTGTCGACGGACTTCTTGACCCATGCGTTCGGTCTACGGGGCGCCATTGCTGCCGATGCGCACATGCGCCGACAGAAGACGGCAAAGGTCAGCGACTGGCGCAGAATCGAGGCTCAGCTCAACCTCATCCGCATGCGGTCAGCATTTCTGTTGGCGCGCGTCGGTATGCGACCAGAAAATCATCTGCCGACGTTCGACCCGCTCGATACGTCGCCCGTTGATGCGGCGCGGATGGTGCGCGCGCAGTGGAAGTTCCCCATCGGGCCGGTGCGAAACCTGACGGCGTGGATGGAGTCAGCAGGCATTCTGGTAATCGAGTACGACTTCGGAACTCACCGCATCGACGGGATGTCCCAGTGGGCGGCCGACTATCCGGTCGTAATCATCAACAGCACGCTGCCAACGCCCCGCAAACGGCTCACCCTCGCACATGAGCTGGGCCATCTTGTGCTCCACAGCGAATTCACCACTGAGAATGTCGAACAGCAGGCCAACGAGTTTGCTGCCGAACTGCTGATGCCCGAACATGTGATCCGACCCGAATTGACGGCGCTCAAGCCAGCCAAACTCCGAGCCATGAAGCGCGTTTGGGGCGTTTCGATGCAAGCAATCTTCGAACGTGCTTACCGCATGGAACTGGTCAGCGCGACTGAACGGACCAGCTTCTATCGCTCGATGAACGCCAAAGGGTGGAAGGTACACGAGCCCGATGACGAGTTGGTTCTACCCGAAACGCCTCGCCTGGCAGCAAGTATCGGTGACGCATTGGTCACCCGTGGAGGGCTGTCGCGTTCCGAGGTTGCCCGTATGTGTGGGCGCAGTAGCTCTGCTCCGGAGACCGTTTTTCTCTCCCCGGACCGGCGGTTGCACACCGTCTAGGCGGACGGAGCGGGGCCGCACCGAGAAACGGTCCTACTACGGTGTCCGTGGACCACAGGGTGTGGTTTGGGGTACTCATCAGAGGAGTCGACATGGCGGTTATTGATCGGATTGTTCGCATAGGTGTCATCGTGGCCGGGATCGTGCTGGTTGGCGGGTGCGCGGCGAATTCGCAATCTCCCGGCAGCGCCGCGGACTCGTCATCGCAAGACACCAGCACCACAACAAGTGCACCATCCTCGACCTCATCGGAGACGGCGTTCTCGTCCACGCCTTCGGACACCTCCGAAGCACCCCCGGCTGTACCGTCGTCCACCCACCTGACGTCGGTGGACGTCATGTGTGACCTGATCGCCAACCCGAACACCAATACCTCAGAACCGGTCGTTGTGCTTAAGGGCAGCGTCAACTGTGCCGCAGCACTCGCCGTCGCACGCGACTACCTAGCCGCGATTCAGCGCGGTGAACCCGAGGGGCAAGGACAGTTCGCGACGATCCGAGGGTGGGGCTGCACATGGCCTTACGTCCCAGGCCGTAGCCACGCCGACTCCTACCTGGAGTGCACCGATCCGACCGGTGACAACTCCGTCCGAATCGGCAACTGAGACAAAAACCTGCCCGAGCAGTACTACTGCTTCACGGCGCTGATCGGGAGTGGATTGCCGTTGCCGTCGGTGCCGATGAGGGTGAGGGTTTTGTTGTCACTGTTCCAGGAGGCTTGGACGGCGAAGCGGTCGTTGCCGTACTGCCACGCCAATTGCTTGGCGTTGTTGATTGTGTCAGGGACGCCGGTGGCGACGCTCGGTTTCTTCGCTGTGATCTGAACTGTGCCGCCGTCGTTCCAGGTCCAGGTGCCGCTGGCTGGAACCCAACTGTTGTCGGTGGCGGCGTAGGTGCCGTCGGCGATGGCGATCTGGAAGGTTTGCGGGCCGGTGGGTTCGCTGGTCACGTTGGGGTCGGTACTTGGCGATCGGGTGACGGTGACTTTCCAGGTGCCCTGGGCAAACTTCTTCACAGGTTCGGAACCCGGGTCGTTTCCGGAGCAGGCGGCGACGATCATCGCACCGGACGCGAGAGCCGCGTATTTGAAGATGTCGCGGCGGGTGAACCCGATCGAGCGGGCCTGCCGATAGGTGGCGGCGGGCGTGGTCGGCGGCATCATGGGTGTGCTTCTCCGTGCTGTCGGTGACGTGGGTTGAGGAGGTTGACAAGGACACCTCACTCGGCGGTAGTTGTATCACATTTGATACAGACTTGGGCGTGGTCGGCATCGGAGTGTTGTCGGGATGCCCACTCCCGATCCGTTGCCGTCCGATGCCGAAGTTGCGCGCCGAGCTGCGCATCGGCGGGCGTTTGGTGACGTGATCCGTCAGGCACGCGAGGATCGCGGTCTGACCCAGGAGGCCTTGGCTGAGCGTGCGGAAGTGTCGCGGCCGACGATCGCCCGGATTGAGGGATCGATCAACACGATCACGCTAGATCGGTTGTGGGCGTTAGCTTCCGCGCTCGACATTTCAGCCGTCGAACTGATTCGACAGACCGAGCAGATCGCCGGAGGGCGAGAAGTCGACGGGTGACTCGCCACCGCGCGACGGCATATAGCGGTAGCGCATCTCCGAAGCCCATCCGCGTGGATCGAGGGCCGGTAGGTGGTCGCCAAGGATGGTGTACGCGAGGCCGATGTCGTCGAGTTTGATCGGCAATCGACCGCTGAAGAGTTGGTTGACCCGGTTGCTCGATGGGTTCGCTGAGTAGCGTGCCCGACGCGCATAGGTCTCGTTGGTCATATCGATCTTGAACAGCGCCAGCCGCATTTCGTACACAAGTCGATGGTGGGTGATCGCGGCAAGCAATCGTGGGGTCCCTTGGAGAATCCCGGTGACACCGTCGGGTTCGTCGCTGGTCACCGCCACTGCCGACCTGAACTCGGCCACCGCGCGACGCCCGAAGTCGGTGTCCCTCACGCACCACCGGCGAGGCACGAAGCTGGACGGCATTCTTCGGACGCTACCACCAATTCGGGTGTACATGTGCACTGGCAAAATAAGTATGTGTTCTAGTCATAGAACCTGAGGAGATAACCGGGGGTTTAGGACAATATTCTGTGCGGATCGGCGATTTGACCGTATCGAAAACGTGTCATGGGGGCCGTTCCTGCAACGATTGATTCCGCGACAGTCATGCACTAGAAGGGCCCCAGCCCGGACCGGGCATGACGAAGGCCCCCCACCTGGCAGGGCGGAGGGCCTTCAAAGATCGGTCCCAGTGCACAGCTGGGGCCACCAACACACGCCCACATTGCGAAAGTCAGGAGTGCTGTTTTGAGTGTAGGCCCTTTCGGGCCGTGCGACTCATACTATCCGATCCGGTGCGCCGGACCGGTGTATGAAGCACGGCCCCACCTAGTCCGCTCAGTTCGTCGGCGTCCGGTAGCCGATCGTGGTCTCGTAGGTGGGCCACAACGCGGTATCAAGCCCCGCTTCCAGCCGTGCCAGGGTCGCGGCGTCACAGAACCGCAGCCCCGCGAGCGCGCGGCTGATCGTGGCGTGATTGACCCCCACCCGCGTCGCGAGCGTGCGCAGGCCGATCCCTTCGGCGTCGAGTGCAGCCCGCAGGTTTCGGGCGAACAGCTGGGCCGCCTGCACCTGGATGGGCGCATCGTCACGCAGGGCTGCCTCCGGCCATACGCCAGCAGCAACATACTCGATTGGGGCTCGTGGGTGTGTGGAAACCACCAGCTCAGCCTACCTGTCGGGTCTGTCGGTACTCGACTTGTCGTACCCCACCGCAATAGTGGTGCCTATGAGCACCATTCGACTCTGTGTGAAGGCGGCCGGGCATGACCGGCCATCAACTTTGCCTCGCGTTGCGGTGGTCGATCGTGGGTGACGAACGCCTGACCACCATCGCTGCCGCCGTGTTCGCCGCGTGGAACCGCGCCGCCGCCTCGGGTGCTATGTCGCAGCAGACGGTCGCCAAGTTCTCGTTGCTCGTCAACCGGTTCTGCCGCTTCGCCGTCGCGCACGGCATCGAGTCCATCAACGACATCACGCCAACCCTCGTCGGAGACTTTGTGCATGCTAGGGGCCGCGATCGATCGGGTGAGCGCATGGAACCGTCGTTGGCTACCAAACACATTCGGCTCTCGACGCTTCGCGTCTTCTTTCGCACCGCTCGCTCACTTGGCATCGGCTGCGACGACCCGACAACAGTCATGGACCTGCCCGGCCGTGCGCAACCCGGGCAACGTCGGCCGCTCACCCCGGACGAAGCGCAACTCGTACGGTTCTTCGCCGATCTTGGTGCTCACAAACGACATTCGTCGACAGTCGCATTGTTGCTGGCGGGTGCGCGGACCGGTGAGATCGGCCGCCTCACTGTCGGTGACATCGACGTTGACGAGAAGGCCGCGCACTTGCACGGCTCGGTCAAGTACGCCGAACGCGTCGTGCAACTCGACGATTACGCCGCCATGGTTCTCAAGGCGCGTATCTACCATCTTGGACGGGACCCGCGACAACCCCTGTGCGACACCGGAACAGGATCGGATGCGGCACGCCAAGCGCGAGTGGGGATGACCGTCGGAGCTGTGCTGCGCGCCGCTGGGCTGTCGGTCGATTCGGCGATCACGCCAACATCGTTGACTGCGTACGCCGGAGCGCAGGCCTTCGCGCGCACCGGCCATATCGAAGACGCCGCTAGCGTGACCGGGTCACGATCCCTCGACAGTGCCGCCTCGCTGATCGGCTTCGACTGGCAGGGGCAGGCCGGATGAGCAAGAGGCGCAACCGGCGGTATTACGCCAAGCAAGCCGCGAAGGAGTCCTCGGCAGGTGCTGCGGCCGCTTCGTCGATGCCTGACCGCGATTCCCGGCCGCTGGAAATCGAGTACATCGAAGCACTCGCCGCTGACGACGCCGTCTACGCACTGGCCAGAGAACTCCCCACCAAGATCGAGGGGTCGACCGGACCGAGGCGGAGCTACCACGAGGTGCTCGTCATCTTCTACGTGTCACTCGCCGGAGTCCTTGGCTCGCACCGCAAAGCGGCAAAGGCGCTATCGCACAGCAGGTACTGGTCAATCCTGTGTGCTGGGTGCGCCCTGCACGGTATCGACCTGAACCCGCGCCCGCCGAAACGGTGGAACTGCCAGGACGCCCGCAAACGTATCCTGGACGCATCAACCTCCGTCACGGCAGGCCACGTCAGTGAACTCTTGGAGACCCTGCGGGTGCGGTTCGTTATCGAAGCGCGTGCACTCGCCCAACGGCATGGCTGCCTTCTCGTTCCGCACCGCCGCTCGCTCACCAACCCCGAACGCGGCAACGTCGTCTACGCCGACGGCAAGGTGATCTCCAGCATCTTCACCGAAAGGGCAGTCAAGAAGCGCGAAGCCGCAGGACAGCGGGTCGACGGCGAACTCCACAAAGAAGGTGACAAAAAGGACCTCACGCTGGGCATGAAATTCCAGCACATCGTGACCCGTCCCAGTACGGCACGCAACAGCCGCATCTTCATCGACATGATCCACACTGCGCCCGACAGTGGAGGTGAGGCCGCCATCAGTGTCCAAGCGCTCCTCGACCTCGCCGCCGCCGAACCCGGTGCCACCACCGTCTGCTACGACGGCGCCTTCCGGGGCGTGCACCTGCAGCCACTCGCCGACGCCGGATACATGATCTTCTCCCCGCCCCACGAGACGACTGCCGCGCTCAAACCTTTCGACAGCCTCACCTGCGCGTGCGGGCGAACCCACAAGCTCTACACCCGCAAAGGAACGCTGGTCGCCGAACGCGTCGACGAGGATGGCGCCGTCCACCACGACCGCTGCAATCTGCTTAAACTCCACTCCACACACCGAACCACTGGACGCTACGACTGGTACGTCACAATCCAATTGCCCTGCGGCGCAGCACATCGCGTACGAATCAACGAACCCGCGAGTGACGGTGCGACCCATCGCGTGGAATACCTTCGCCAAGCTGTCGCTGCCGAAGACAGCGAACCCGCCACCGTCTACAACCGCATCTACCCCTACCGATCCGATGCGGAATCAGCCAACAACACCATCGATGCCGACTGGTACCGAGGCCGCGCGATCTCCACCACATGCGACGGCCAATACCTGGTCATGCTCGGCCACGCGCTGGCCCGCAACGCCTACGCCGACCGGCTCTGGCGACACGAACACCCCGACCCAGGCGAGCCGCCCGTGCCCTGAGCGCCCGCGACACCCCGGCTGATCAGCAACTACGAACACCGCCAGCGTCACCTCACGCCCAAAGTGGCGCGAGGTGCATTGCCATGCCCGCACACCGCTGCCGTATACTCCACACGTCGGTAGCCACAGCGATTGCGGTCACCGACACGGGCTGGACGAAGATAATCCCAGGTAGAAGCCCCGCGAAAGCACGAAATCGCGGGAACTTCCTCCATCACTTCACCCAGTCCCCGCCCTCGTAGCTCAGTGGATAGAGCACCGCTCTCCTAAAGCGGGTGTCGCAGGTTCGATTCCTGCCGGGGGCACAGTGACATCCTCGCCGGCCTCCGGCCGGTGTGCAGGTAGTTGCGTGGGACGCACGGGTACAAAAATGCCCCCGAGGATCCCACGCAACTCGGCGCCTCGACTCAGATCCGCGGCACTCCGGCCGCCACGAGATCCTTGACCACTTCTTCGGGCTCCGTACGCAACTCGACGGCGGTACACCGCAGTTGGCGGCGGCCAGGAGCAGACAAACGGCGCTGCCGACGTAGATCGGCCTCCCACGACGAGTGGTCCCTGTGAAAGGACCCGTCGACCTCGAGCACCACCGTCGATCCGTCCGGCAGATCCCATTCGCCGTCGGTGTAGCGGCGTCGACCATCACTGTCGGTGCGAGCCCGCTGACGCACGGGCTGCTGCAGGGAGAAGTCACGGCACATCGTGACCAGGTCGATTTCGGCCATCGACTCCGAGCCGCCCGCAATGTCGTCGAGAAATCCGCGCAGGAGAGGTTTGTGACGCAGCCGTGGCAGCTTGTCGCACCAGGTGAGCAGCCCCTCGGCCGTGGTCAGTCGCTGTTGCACGACGGCGGCAAGAAGACCACCGGCCGACCGTGCCGATGCATGCTCACCCCACGCACCGTCGTTGAGCGCGGAAGCCAATGTGAGGGTCGCGGGCTCGATCCGCAGCGTTGTCATACCCGCGCGTCGCACGGAGAGCGAGGTCAGGTCGTGGCGGGTACGGACGTAGTCGATTCCGTCAGGCGCCCTCCGCGCGCTGCGATCGTCTGCTCCGACAAGGAACACCACCGGCCCATCCTCCCAGCCCTTCAACCCATGCACCGCCAGGGCAGCGCGACCCGCCAGAGCTGTTGTGCCACAGGGATGTAGCGCGCCGATCCACACGCGCTGCGACTCGCTCGGAGCACCTGGAGCGAGCATCAGAACCCGCGGACCGAATGCCTTCCACTCACCGCAGCCGACTCGCCGCCGCACGGTTCGCTTGTCGACGCCTGCCTCAGCGAGCTGCGCACGTGTCGCAATGTTCTCCTGCCGGTGCGCGAGCGCCAGCCACCCCTCGTCAGATCGCACCCGCTCAGGATGTCGCAGATCCGACGCGACGCCGAGAATCTATCCACAGACCCAAGTTGTGTGGGACACAGGGGTACAAAAATGCCCCCGAGGGTCCCACGCAACTCGGACCCGAGGCGTCAGACGAGCTGCGACCGCAGGTTGTTGTCGGTCTGCTTGATCGCCTGGCCGACGAACGGCTCGAGAATGGCACCCAGCGCACGCCCGCTGAGCCCGCCGGGGAGTTTGTACTGGAACTCGACCTCAACCCTCGTTCCGCCATCGGCGTCGGCGAATCGCCAGGTGGTGTTCGCGGGAAAGCCGTCGACGGACACGAGGGCGATCAGCTCACCGTCGACCCATTCCTTGGTCTCGACCGTGGACTTGAGCAGCTTCGGCCCCACCCTCATCTCCGCGTTGAACGTCGCGCCGAGACCGGACGTGTGGTCGGTGGTCGGATCGAACCGAGTGATCCCGAACATGTAGCCGGGCACGTTGTTGTAGTCGTTGACGTAGTCGAACACCCTCTGACGTGGCACATCGATCACCGCGCTGTGGCTCACCCCTGGCATCTGCACTCCTCGTGTTGTTCCGCCGAGACGGCGGTGGACGCAACTACGCACAATGTTCCATTACCCGTTGTCGACGTCGACAATCGGGTCACACCTCACTCGACGAGGTCCGCCGAGATGCGTCGCAGAAGGTCGACGAGCTGTGCGCGTTCGTCTGCGCTCAACGGGGAGAGGACGTCGGCATCGTCGGCGAGCCTGTTGGGAAGTTCGGCGTCGACCAGCGCCCGTCCCTCCTCGGTCAGTTCCAGCAGCACCACCCTGCCGTCGCGCTCGGACTTTCGTCGCGCAAGCAGTCCGCGCCGCGAGAGCGCCTCGCTGATCTTGGTGATCGACGCTCCGCTGAGCATGGTCGTCGACACCACCTCGCTGGCACGCAGTGGACGGTCCGACCTGGCCAGAGCGCCGAGGACGTCAAACTCCGACCGTCCGATCCCATGTGCCTCCAGCTTGCGGTCGAGTCGGTGGTTCGAGACCGTCGCGATGCGCTGAATCCGACCGAGAATGCCGATCGGCTCGATGTCGAGGTGGGGATAAGACCGCGCCCACTCCGCTTCGATCCGGTCGACCAGGTCGCGGCTCGCGCGGGTGTCGGGAGTGTCGGTCACGTGACGATCATAACGACCTCCTACATTTACTTCACTAGTAAAACAGTGATAAATTAGTCCGATGCAGCGTTCCCTGATCACTCCGCACGTCCGTGTCCGCGGTGCAGCTCTCCAGCACGTGGTGAGCCCGACCACCTGGCGCGACGCCCTGCGCCTCGACTTCAGCCGGACCGGCGTTGCCGCCCCGCTGCGGGTGGGTCTGGCCGTCGGAGTGGTCCTGGTCGTCGGCGCACTACTGGGTCTTCGCGACCTCGCGGGCCTCGCGGCACTGGGCGCGCTGGTCTCGGCGTTCTGCCGACCCGACCCCTACCCCGTCCGCGCGCCCCGACTGATCGCACTCGGCGTCGGGGTCACCGCGGTCATCGCGGTCGGCGCGACGATGGGCACCTACGCGAACTCCATCGTCACCGAGATCGTCGTGACCGCCGTGCTGGCCGGGATCGCGTGCTACGTCGTGTCGGCGCTGCGCATTGTCGGACCGGGCGCCGTCATCTTCGTCTTCGCCGCGACAGGCGCAGCAGGGTACGCACACAGTGCAGCCGACATCGGCCGTGCGACGCTCGCCTCGGCGATCGGCGCCGTGATCGGCATTCTCATCGCCCTGGCGCCGTGGTCCGTCGAACTACTCAGGTCGCGACTCCTGAGATCGAGTACAGACGACGCTGCGTCGAAAACTCCTCCAGCGCGACGCGAATCGATCTGGGTCACCCTCGCGGGCGGACAGGCCCCCGCGCATCGTAAGCACCTCGCCGTGACCGCGATCCGCATCGCCGTCGCTGCTGCGATAGCGGCCACGATCGCCGTCGCCATCCATCTCGATCACCCGATGTGGGCCGCGATGGGTGCGGTCGCGGCGATGCAGGGCGTCGAATATCACCTCACTGTTCGACGTGGCGTCCAGCGACTGCTGGGCAACCTGGGCGGGGCGGTGATCGCGGGCGTACTCCTCGCGGTGCCGCTGGGATACTGGGGCGCGGTCGCTGGCATCGTCATCTTCCAGGTCCTCGCCGAGATCCTCTCGACCGTGAACTACGCGCTCTGCTCGCTCGCGGTCACACCCATGGCACTGCTGCTCACCGGCCTCAGTGCGGGGTTGAGCCCCGAGGCGGCCGTCGATCGCGTGCTCGACACCGCGATCGGGATCGTGGTCGGGATCGTCGTGGCCGCACTGACGGTCCGCGGACACGACATCGCGGCGCTGCATGGTCACGCCGCGAACGCACCGCAGGCCGACGCCGAACCCGAGCTGCCCCAACCGAACTCCGCGTCGAATCATTCGCGTAGCTAGAGGCCTCACTAGTTTCGCACCATTGTGAAGCGTGTTTTCACGAGCGTCACATGGAGGCAATGACCTGGGTACGTGGTGCTCATAGCGTCGTTTTGCTTGAACCAACGACACTCACTCTTCGGGGCCACCCGGCCACGGCAGGCGCACACGCGTCGCACCGGAGAGCCGACCCAGGAGTTTATGTATGAGTGGCAGCATGTCCCGCCGTCAGGCCATCGAGGCCGTGACCACGTACGAGATGGAATGCGACGGCTTCCCCGAGCCACTGGCAGACACCTTCGGCCGCAACGTCTTCACCCTCTCGGCGATGAAAACCCGCCTGCCCAAGCACGTCTTCAAGGCTGTCGCGGCAACCATCGACAAGGGCGTTCCACTCGACCCGACCCTCGCCGACTACGTCGCCTCCGCAATGAAGGACTGGGCCATCGAGAAGGGCGCATCGCACTACGCGCACGTCTTCTACCCGCTGACCGGCTTCACGGCAGAGAAGCACGACTCGTTCCTCGAGCCCGACGGCGCCGACGGTTCGCTCGCCGAATTCGCAGGTAAGACGCTGCTGCAGGGCGAGCCCGACGCCTCGAGCTTCCCCAACGGCGGCCTGCGCGGCACCTTCGAGGCGCGCGGCTACACCGGGTGGGACGTGACGAGCCCGGCGTACATCCTGGAGAACCCGAACGGCAACACGCTGTGCATTCCGACGATCTTCATCTCGTGGACCGGTGAGGCCCTCGACAAGAAGGTGCCGCTGCTACGCAGTCAGCAGGCGATGAGCAAGCAGGCCATGCGTGTGCTCAAGCTCTTCGGCCACGAGGACGTCGACACCGTCGTGTCGTACGCGGGCCCCGAGCAGGAGTACTTCCTGATCGATCGCCACTTCTACTTCGCCCGCCCCGACCTGATGACGACGAACCGCACGCTGTTCGGCGCCAAGCCGTCGAAGGGGCAGGAGTTCGACGACCACTACTTCGGCGCCATCCCCGACCGCGTGCTCGCGTTCATGATCGAACTCGACCGCGAACTGTTCAAGCAGGCCATCCCGGCCAAGACCCGCCACAATGAGGTCGCACCGGGGCAGTTCGAGATCGCCCCGGTCTTCGAGCGCTCGAACATCGCACACGATCACCAGCAGCTCATGATGACCACCATCAAGAAGGTCGCCGAGCGCTACGGCATGATCGCGTTGCTGCACGAGAAGCCGTTCGCCGGCGTCAACGGCTCGGGTAAGCACGTCAACTTCTCGATGGGCAATTCCAACCAGGGCAACCTGCTCAACCCCGGCGACACCCCGCACGAGAACGAGCAGTTCCTCGTCTTCTGCGCGGCGATCATCCGCGGCGTACACAAGTACGGCGGGCTGCTGCGTGCGTCCATCGCCTCGGCGTCGAACGATCACCGGCTCGGCGCCAACGAAGCGCCGCCCGCGATCATCTCGATCTTCCTCGGCGAGCAGCTCTCCGACATCTTCGACCAGATCGCGAAGGGTGGCGCCAAGCAGAGCAAGACGTCGGGCGTCATCGAGCTCGGCGTCGACACGCTGCCGCCGTTCAAGGCCGACGCGGGCGATCGCAACCGCACCAGCCCGTTTGCGTTCACCGGCAACCGTTTCGAGTTCCGTGCACCCGGCTCCAACCAGTCGATCGCCGACCCGATGATCGCGATCAACGCGATGCTCGCCGATTCGCTCGAGTACGTCGCCGACTTCCTCGACAAGGAACTCGCTGCGGGAACCGAGTTCCACGCCGCAGTCCAGAAGCTGCTCGAGGGCATCATCACCGAGCACGGCAAGGTGGTCTTCAACGGCAACGGCTACTCCGACGAGTGGCAGGAAGAGGCGGAGTCGCGCGGATTGCTCAACCTGCGCACCACCGTCGACGCGATGGCACAGTACGACCTCCCGGAGATCAAGGAGGTGTTCAGCAAGTACGGCATCCTGTCCGAGCGCGAGCTCGAGGCACGCAAAGATGTTGTGCTCGAACAGTATTCGCTGGCCCTGCTCGTCGAGGCGAAGGAGACCCTCGAGATCGCCAAGACGATGATCCTGCCCGCGGCAACGCGTTACATGGGCGAACTCGCGAGCACCGCGGCAAGCCTCAAGGCTGCGGGAATCGAGATGGAGACTCCGGCGCTGGGCACCATGACCGGCAAGGTCAGCGAGCTCAACAACGCCATGGACACGCTCGAGGACGCTATCGAGGGCTTCCACGGCGAGACCGTCGAGGAGGAGTCGGAGTACGCACTCAAGTCGCTGATCCCCGCGATGAACGGCGTGCGCGACGTCGCCGACGCGCTCGAGGGAGTCGTCGCCGACGACCTGTGGCCGCTTCCGACGTACAACGAGATGCTGACCATTCTCTGACGCGAACACGTGACGTGCCCGCCGGGATATCTCCCGGGGGGCACGTCGCTTTTTGCGAACTTCTTGGCCGATCCGCCAGGACTGATCGGTATCTTTGTCGATATGGATGAATCGGGTGTGGGTGTGGGGCGGCTGTTGCTCGCGCTCGACGCGACGCTGGCGTCACTGGCTGCCGCACCGCGAGGCCTTGACGTCGTGATCGACTCGGTCGCGCTCATCGACCCCGACGACCTGCGCCTCCCGCTGCACACGTCGGCGCGCGACGCGGATCTGTTCCTGATGGTCGGAGTCGACGCCGACGACGTTGTCGGATGGCTCCACGGGTTCGGATCACAGATGCCTGTCGCCGTCATGCTCAAATCGCCTTCGGCGGAAGCTATCTCACGCATCGCCGAGCTTTCCGTCGCGGTCATCGACGTCGACCCGCACGCGCGGTGGGAACGCATCTATCGACTTGTCCTGCGAGTGCTGGAGGCGTCGTCGGTCCAGCCCGGCGCCGAATCGATGCAGGCAGGCAGCATCGGCGACCTCTTCGAACTCGCAGCAGAGGTCGCGCGGCGCACCGGTGGGCTCGTGAGCATCGAGGACGCGCGCTCGCATGTACTCGCCTACAGCAGCGCCGGTGACGAGGCCGACGAGCTCCGACGATTGTCGATCCTCGGGCGCGAGGGACCACCGGACATGCTCGCCTGGTTGCGCCAGTGGGGCGTGCTGGATGCGCTGCGCACCACCGAGACACTGGTGTCCGTCGAGGAACGCGGCGAGCTGGGGTTGCGCCCGCGGTTGGCGATCTCGATCCGCTCTCCACACGAGCGGGGAGTCGGCGACTACCTCGGCGCGATCTGGTTACAACAGGGGCGAGATCAGTTCGCCGACAACACCTCCGACATTCTCGCGGGCGCCGCCGCCGTCGCGGCGCGCATCATCTCTCGACGACGCAGCGCGGGTAGCGGACATGACGAACTGGTGCGCCGACTACTCGGAGCACGCGGTGAGACGGTCGACTCGGAATTCCTTGGCAATCAATTGGGCATCTCGCCCGACACTCACCTGCTGGTGGTCGCGTTCGGCGGCCTGCTCGCCGATCCGTCGAGAGCGTCGGTTTCCTCACCTACACCCGCGATGATCTCCGCATTGACGTTGCACGCCAGCGCATTCAGCCCACTTTCGGTGACGTCGACGATCGGACGGCGAGCCTACGTCGTGCTTCCCGGTGCCGATCAGGACGCAACGGTCGCGTGGGCCGGCTCGGCGGTTGCGGCGGCGCGTCGACAGTTCGGAGTAGAAGCGCGTGCCGTGGTCGCGGGGCCTGCTGCCGGGCTTGGGTTAGCGCCGACGTTGCGGACTCAGGCCGATCGCGTTCTCGATGCGGCACAACGCGAATCGGATCTGATCGAACCCGTCACGACGGTCGCGGCGTCGACGACGGGAGTGCTGCTCGGCGAGATCGTCGCGTTGATCGAGGACAATCCGGAGCTGATCGACGCCCGCGTCCTCGACCTCGCGGCGCGCGACGAAGCGTCGGGAACCGAACTCACACCGTCACTGCGCGCGTATCTCGACCATTTCGGCGACGTCCGGGCAGCCTCCGCCGCGCTGCACATCCATCCGAACACGTTGCGCTACCGGATTCGTCGCGTGCGGGAGCTGACGGGCATTGACCTCGACGACCCGACCACCCGCCTGGTCGTCGCGCTGACGCTCCGGGTCCCGCGGCCCGCTGGCTGAGCGGCCCGCTGTTCCCGCAGAGGTGGTCTCGACAAGCTCGACCAGCGGGGAACGCTCGCCCTACCGCTGGTTGGAGCCGACCCCTACCGCTGGTTGAGCCGGCCGCGAGCGCAGCGAGCCGCCGAGTCGAAACCACTCACCCCGGGCAGAGGTGGTCTCGACAAGCTCGACCAGCGAGAGGAACGCTCGACCAGCGGGGCACGCTCGACCAGCGGAGGACGCTCGACCAGCGGGGAACGCTCGCCCCGACCGCTGGTTGAGCCGGCCGCGAGCGCAGCGAGCAGCCGAGTCGAAACCACTCGCCCCGCAGCGCCTCACTCCCGCAGCGTGGCCTCGAAGGCGATGCGGTCGCCGCGGAAGAGCGACCAGACCACCTCGACGGGCTGGCCGTCGGCGTCGAGAGATCTCCTGCGCAGCAACAGCATCGGCATGGCGGTCGACGTCTCGAGCAGCCCGGCCTGCCGGGGACTCGGCAGCGCCGTCTCGATCCGCTCCTCGGCGCTCGCGAACGTGACGCCCTCGGCACGGATCGCCGTGTACAACGATGTCTCCGGGTCGAAGGTCTCGTAGAAGTGTCCGAATCGTTCTTTCGGGAGAAACGTACTCTCCAGCCCGAGCTTCTGGCCGTCGGCGAGCAGTACGCGCTCAAGGTGCATCACCGTCGAGCCTGGCGCCAAACCCAAACCTGCGCAGACGGATTCGTCGGGCACTGCGTCATCGAACGTCACCTTGATACGACTGGGTACCCGCCCGAACTGGCGCGCACCCTCGGTATACGACTTCAACGACAACGGCTGCACCATCTTTGGTGCCGACACGACCGTTCCGCGCCCCCGCCGTTCGATACGACCTTCGACGAGCAGTTCCTGCAGCGCCTGCCGTACCGTCTCGCGCGCGACCGAAAACCGTTCGGACAGCACGCGTTCGGACGGCACCGAGTCGCCCTCTTCCAGGTCGGCGAGTAGGTGCTCGAGTTCGGTTCGCACCCGCACGTACTTCGGTTGGGTGTCGGGCGCCATCAGTGGCCACCCCGCTCGACGCCGAGCACACGCCGCGCGACCACCACGACCTCGTCGATCGTGAGTGCCGAAGCCCCGGGAATCTTTGCCGCGTCGTCGAATCGGCGCAGTGCGATGGCGTCGGGCCACCACGGGTGCCGTGTCCACTCCGCACCCAGATCGGCGGCGCCTCCCTGCTCTGCGAGCGAGGCGACCGATGTCGCGGTCAGCCCATTCGCATACGCCGGATCGTGTGCCGCGAGCCACTTCTTCGCCGCGACATGCGAACCCGCAAGCCATCCGACGCGGTCGCCGAATCGCGGAGTCAGCCAGGCCCGCGCATCGTCGTCATGGCGAGCAGTGGATTCGACGAGCGGACTGTGCCCGACGTCGTGAAGGACAGCGGCGACTACCAGTTCGTCATCCGCGCCCGCCGCCGCAGCGTTATGGCCCGCCTGTAGCGCGTGATCGAGCTCGTCGACGGCCTCTTCGTCCCAGACGCCGCGCAACGAGCGCAGCACGTCCTCGACCTCGGCAACCACATCCGCACACATGCGGTTCACTCTACCAATTTGGTCTAGACCAAGAGTTAACCCAGAGTTCTCCGAAACGTCCTTTATTGGTCTAGACCAAATGGGCACACTAGTCCACATGAAGGTGATCATCGTCGGAGGCGGAATCCTCGGTACGTCGCATGCGCGAGCAGCTATCGAACGCGGACATGAGGTGCTATTGCTCGAACGAGAGCGTGAGGCGCGTGGCGCAACAGTCCGGAACTTCGGGCTCGTCTGGGTATCCGGACGATCCGCGACCGAACTCCCCGCGGCTCAGCGCTCACGTGACCTCTGGGAAAAGATCGGAGCCGACGTTCCCGGTATCGGCTTCCGACCGTGCGGCTCGATCACACTCGTCCGCACCGCCGCTGAACTCGCCGTCGCGGAAGAGACTCTCGCACAGAGCGATTCCGCCCAACGCGAGTTCGCACTCCTCGACCCCGCCGAGGTACGCGCGCTCAATCCAGCACTGCAGGGCACCTATGTCGCAGGCCTGCACTGCGCACGCGACGGAGCCGTCGAATCTCGTGTCGCACTCCCGGCGCTTCGCGGATTCCTCTCCACCACCGGACGTTTCGAGTATCTCGGAGGGCGTGAGGTCCGGTCGGTGACGTCGACCTCGGGCACCGTCGAGGTCACCGACGACACCGGCGCAACCCATCGCGGCGACGCCGTCGTCGTGTGCACAGGGGCCGCGCACTCGGGCCTGCTACGCGAACTGGTCGGCGAGCAACCACCGGTCCGACGGGTCCGGCTCCAGATGATGCAAACCGCGCCGTTCGACGAGAAGCTCACCACCGCAATCGCCGACGGCGACAGCTTCCGCTACTACCCCGCGTTCGCGGGCGACGCCCTCGACCATCTCGGCCGCGTGCAGTCGCAGTCGCCCGTCGCTGCCGAACACCACATGCAACTGCTGTGCGTGCAACGCCTCGACGGCGGTCTGACGATCGGCGACACCCACGCCTACGACCGGACCGCCGACGGCGACGATGCCGACACCTTCGGCTTCGACGTCACCGAAGACCCCTACCAGCACCTCGTTTCAGTCGTCGAGAACCTGCTCGGGCGGCGCCTTCCGCCCATCGCACGACGCTGGGCAGGCGTCTACTCGCAGTGCCTCGACTCCTCAGAACTGGTGTACCGCAGCGAGGTCTCGCCCGGCGTCTGGGTCGTCACCGGACCGGGTGGGCGTGGAATGACGCTCGGCCCCGCCATCGGTGACGACACCGCAGACCTCATGAACCTCTGAACACACGCCACACCCGAAGGGAAATACCTTGTCCGACAACCCGATCACACTCGCAGTCCTCGACATGGCAGGCACAACGGTCGCCGACGGCGGCTCGGTCCTCGCCGCGTTCGACGCCGCGGCCGCAGCCGCAGGCCTACCCACCGACGGCCCCGGCCACGACGAGGTGAGGCAATATGTCGTCGACACGATGGGACAATCCAAGATCACCGTCTTCCGACACCTCGTCGATGGTGACGAAGCACGGGCACAGGCGGCCAATGCGGCGTTCGAGAAGGCCTACGACGCACAAATCGCCGACGGCGGTGCCACCCCTATCGACGGTGCGGCACAGGCCATTTCACAGCTGCGCGACGCAGGTATCAAGGTTGCGCTGACCACAGGCTTCAGCGCGAACACTCAGAAGCTACTCATCGACTCCCTCGGCTGGCACGATCTCGCCGACCTTGTCATCGCGCCGTCGGAAACCCTGCGCGGCAGGCCTTTTCCCGACATGATTCTGTCGGCCCTCATCACACTGCGCATCGACGATGTGCGTCAGGTGGCGGTCGTCGGTGACACCGCCAACGACATCACCAGCGGCGTGCGCGCCGGCGCGGGCATCGTCGCGGGCGTACTGACCGGCGCACATGACGAAGACACACTCCGCGCGGCAGGCGCAACCGATGTCGTCGCCGACATCGGCGCCGCCGCTGCATTGTTCGGCAACTGATCACCCGCTCGACACCACCCAGAACTACACCATCCATCCACATCCGTTGTGCTGCATCGGCGCGGCACAGCGCCATCCGCCACGCCCACGTCATCACCCACAGGGGGTTCTCTCATGCGCATTTCACGTCTTACCCGCACCTCGATGCGAGCCGTCGCTCTTGCCGCGACCGTCGCAGCGGTCACGCTGACCGCGGCCTGCGGCGGCACGGGGTCGTCCGACTCCAGCGGCGGCAAGACATTGACCGTCTACACCGCAGACGGTCTCGGCACCTGGTACAAGAGCGAGTTCGCGAAATTCAAAGATCAGACCGGCATTTCGGTCAACATCGTCGAGGCCGGCTCGGGCGAGGTCGTCTCCCGCGTGCAAAAGGAACAGTCCAACCCGCAGGCCGACCTCCTCGTCACACTCCCCCCGTTCATCCAAAAGGCCGACGCCGACGGACTTCTCGTCGCGCCGGGCGTCGACACCACCGGCGTCGATCCGTCTGCCGTCGGCGGCAACTACGTCGGCATCGTCGACAACTACCTGTCGTTCATCCGCAATCCGTCCGCACAGCCTGCGCCCGCGTCGTGGAACGATCTTCTCGACTCTCGTTTCAAGGGCAAGATCCAGTATTCGACGCCCGGCCAGGCAGGCGACGGCACCGCGGTACTCCTGCTTCTGCAGCATCTGATGGGCAAACAGGGTGCGCTCGACTACCTCGGCAAGCTGCAGGCCAACAACGTCGGACCGTCGAGCTCGACCGGAAAGCTGCAACCGAAGGTGAGTAACGGCGAACTGCTCGTCGCCAACGGTGACGTACAGATGAACCTCGCATCGATCCGCGACGACGGCTCGAAGTTCGATCTGTTCTTCCCCGCCATGCCCGACGGGTCGCGAACCACGGTGTCGCTGCCGTACTTCGCGGGAATCACCAAGGGCGCACCGCACGCCGACGACGCCAAGAAGCTCCTGACGTTCCTGCTCTCGAAGGACGTACAGAACACGGTCGGACCCGATGCGCTCGGCGTCTCCGTTCGCACCGACGTGGCCGCACCCACCACGTCGCCGAGCCCCGCACAGACGATCCAAGGCGTGACGATCTGGCATCCGGACTGGAAGTCGGTCCTCTCCTCGCTCGACGCCGACGTCGCCGCATATCAGAAGGCAACCGGCAACTGACATGGCACAGAATCCGTTGACTCTCAGGAAGGTCGACGCCGAGCTCTCGGCGTCGACCCCCTCCGGGGCCTCCCCACAGCAACCGGCGATCGCCTTCGATCGCGTGACCGTCTCCTACGGACGCGGTAAGAACTCCACAGATGCGTTGCGCGACTTCACCTTGCGCGTCAGCCGTGGTGAGACCGTCGCGCTGCTTGGTCCGAGTGGTTCCGGAAAGTCGACGGCACTCAAGTCGCTCGCAGGCTTCGTGCGACCGACAGCCGGTCGGGTTCGACTGTCCGGCAACGACATCACCGACCTTCCGCCCGCACGTCGCGGCATCGGCGTCGTCGTGCAGTCGTACGCGCTCTTCCCGCACATGCGGGTGCGTGACAACGTCGCCTTCGGGTTGCGAGCGCGGCGCCTCTCCAAGCGCGAGGTCGGCGAGCGGGTCGAGGAGGCAATCGGCATGGTCAGCATGTCCGAGTACGGTTCACGCCTGCCCCGCGAACTCTCCGGCGGACAGCAGCAGCGTGTGGCCATCGCACGAGCACTGGCCATCAAGCCCGACGTCCTACTACTCGACGAGCCGCTCGCAGCGCTCGACGCCGCCCTACGCCAGACGATGGTCGGGGAGTTGCAACGGCTGCGAGATGCTCTGCCCGACACCACGATGCTGTATGTGACGCACGATCAGACCGAAGCTCTCGCACTCGCAGATCGGATCGGTGTCATGCGCGATGCTCGCCTTGTCGACATCGGCACCACCGAAGAACTGTGGTCTCGACCCCCGTCGGGCTTCACGGCGTCGTTCCTCGGTGGCGCCAATCTTCTTCCCTGCAAGGTCGGACGTGTTTCCGGCGCAACGGCTTTGGTCGAGGTGGGCGAGAAGATGCTGTCGGCGACCGCCCCTGAACCGCTGTCTCGGTGGACGCCCGGGTTGCCTGCGCACCTGTGCATCCGGCCACACGAAATCGAGGTGACCGCGGTCGGCGCACACCGATCGCTGCGTGCCCGCGTCACGACGTCGGTCTGGCGTGGGGCGTCGACACGGTTGACGCTCGCCGTCGACGGTCTGCCCGATCAACTGATCGACGCCGACGTCGCAGGCCGCGCCGACCACCCAGTCGACGAGGTCGTCGGTGTGCGATTGCCCGACCCTGCAGGCACATTGGTCGATACCGCCGGAGGTCCGCGATGACATCGGCGACGCTCGCGGAACCGACGACATCCGCACCGCCGCCGTCGAATCAGGCGCCGCGTCGTCTCGGAGCACTCGTCTGGGCGTTGCCGCCTCTCGTGGTGATCGCCGTCATCGCGGTGTATCCGCTGATACGAATGCTGGCCGAATCCGCTGACGGTCAAGGTCAAAGCACCTGGGGCGCAGTGTTGAGCAGCGAGGCGTTCGTGCGAGCGTTGACCACGACCGCGTGGATCGCGATCGCGTCGACGGTCGGATGCGTTGTGCTCGGCACGTTCTTGTCCGTGGTCCTGGCGTTCGTGCCCTTCCCCGGTTCGCGCCTGGTGGCACGCATGATCGATACGGTGCTCGCACTGCCGTCGTTTCTCATCACCCTGGCGTTCACATTTCTCTATGGCTCTGCGGGAGCGGTGAACTCGGCGATCGCTGCGGTAACCGGAGAACGTCCACTGCACTTTCTCACGACGCCGTGGGGTGTGATCCTCGCCGAGATCACCTTCTTCACACCGTTCGTCGTACGTCCGCTGTTGGCCGGGTTCGCGATGATGTCGACCGATCAGCTCAATGTGGCTGCGTCGCTGGGTGCTTCACCGTTACGGGTGCTCCGCTCGGTGATCCTTCCCGAAGCATGGCCGGCGTTGGCCGCGGGCGGAAGCCTGGTTCTGCTGTTGACACTCAACGAGTTCGGCATCGTCGCCTTCACGGGCGCCAAAGACGTGACGACGCTGCCCGTCCTGATCTACACCCGTGGCATCGTCACGTTCGACCTGCCGGGGGCGGCGGTGATCGCGACCGTTCAGGTCGCACTGTCACTTGCCCTGTACGGCGCATACCGATTGCTGTTCGCACGTATCACGACCCGTCGAGAGAAGATCTGATGTTGCTCTGGACTCGCACCAGCCGGGTGATCACCTGGACGATCTTCGCGATCGTCGTACTCGTGGTCTTCGTCGCACCGATTGCCACCGTCGTCATCGCCGGATTCGCAGGCTCGTGGACGGGCCCACTGCCGTCGAACCTGGGTCTCAACCATTTCGGAGACGCGCTCTCGGGTGAGAACCTCGCTTCGCTGTCGGTCAGCATCCAGACCGCGTTCATCGCAGGCGCTATCGCGCTGGTCCTCGGTACCTGGGCGGCACTCTCGTCCCGGGAGGCACCAGCGCCGATTCGACGCTTCACCGACGCGGTCTTCCACCTGCCGATCGCGGTGCCTTCCGTCGCCATCGGGTTGGGTTTGCTGATCAGCTTCAATTCGAAGCCGTTGCTCTTGGGCGGCACGCGCTGGATCGTGATCGTCGCGCACACCGTGCTCGTCCTTGCCTTCGCGTTCAGTTCGGTCACCGCTGCGTTGGAACGACTCGATCCCGCGTACAAGCAGGCGGCGGAATCGTTGGGCGCCAGCCCGTTCCGCGTGCTGACCCGCGTCACGCTACCTCTGTTGACGCCCGCGCTCGGGGCCGCCGCAGGTCTCGCAGTGGCACTCTCGATGGGCGAGCTCGGCGCGACGGTCATGGTGTACTCAGCGACCTGGAAGACGTTGCCGGTGACCATCTTCGGACTCTCCGATCGTGGTCAGGTCTTCGATGCCGCAGCCTGCACGACGGTGCTGCTGGCGACGACGCTGGTCGCGCTCACGGTTCTCGGGAGAATCCGCACGCGAGCGGTTTAGGCGGCTGGCACGACGGACGTCCGGTTGCAGTGCAATCGGACGCTGTTGTGCGCTCCCGTTGTGCAATCCACCGAACAGTTCGCATTGACATTGGCCGATTGGACATAGCTGAATCAACTCCGTCTCGGTGAACTGAGACCATGGATGCGATCACCACTCCCCCACGCCCGATCAACGAGCCGGTGCACACCTACGCGCCCGGCACCCCGGAACGTCGACGGATCGTCGACGAGCTCTCGCGACAGTCGTCGGCCGAACCGGCCGAGCTGCCGCACATCATCGGTGGCGCGGCGCACATCGGGGACGGTGAGCGACTCGACGTCGTGCAGCCACACTCTCATCACGAGGTGCTCGGCACCATGACCAACGCCACCCACGACGATGCCCGCGCCGCTGTCGACGCGGCGATGGCAGCGCAGGAGTCGTGGGCGCACACCACTTTCGACGACCGCGCCGCCGTCCTTCTGCGCGCGGCAGACCTTCTCAGCGGACCGTGGCGTGAGAAGTTGGCTGCCGCAACGATGCTCGGGCAGTCGAAGACTGTGCAGCAGGCCGAGATCGACGCACCGTGCGAGCTCGTCGATTTCTGGCGGTTCAACGTCGAGTTCGCTCGGGAGATCCTCGCCGAGCAACCGATCTCGTCGTCGGGGGTGTGGAATCGGCTCGATCATCGTCCGCTCGACGGATTCGTATACGCCATCACACCGTTCAACTTCACCGCCATCGCAGGCAACCTACCGACCGCACCCATGCTGATGGGCAACACCGTGGTGTGGAAGCCTTCTCCGACACAGGCTTACGCCGCACACGTCACCATGAAGCTCCTCGAAGAGGCGGGACTCCCCGCGGGCGTCATCAACCTGGTGAACGGCGACGGACGGGCGATGTCCGACGTCACGCTCGCCGACGAGAATCTCGCGGGCATCCACTTCACCGGCTCGACCGCGACCTTCCAGCATCTGTGGCGCGAAGTCGGCAACCGCATCGATCACTATCGCAACTATCCGCGCATCGTCGGCGAGACGGGCGGCAAGGATTTCATCGTCGCACATTCGTCAGCGGACCCGGATGTGTTGCGCACCGCGCTCATTCGCGGCGCCTTCGAGTATCAGGGGCAGAAGTGCTCGGCCGCATCGCGCGCGTATGTTGCGCGGTCGGTGTGGGATCGCATGGGCGACGACTTCCTCAGCGAGGCAGCCGAATTGACCTACGGCGATGTGCGAGACCTGTCCAACTTCGGCGGCGCCGTGATCGACCGACGCGCCTTCGACAAGCAGGTCGCCGCGATCGACCGCGCGAAGACCGTCGCGTCGATGACCGTCGCGGTCGGCGGGCAGTGCGACGACTCCGAGGGCTACTTCGTCCGGCCGACAGTGCTGCTCGGCGACGACCCGACCGACGAAGCCTTCTCCACCGAGTATTTCGGACCCATCCTGTCGCTTCACGTCTACGACGACGCCGACTTCGAATCGACGCTGCGCATGGTCGATTCCACTGCGCGGTACGCGCTGACCGGCTCGATCATCGCCACCGACCTCGCCGCCGTGTCGACGGCGTCGAATCTGCTGCGCAACGCGGCGGGCAACTTCTACATCAACGACAAGCCGACCGGAGCCGTCGTCGGCCAGCAGCCCTTCGGTGGGGCACGTGCGTCGGGCACCAACGACAAGGCCGGCTCGAAAGCGAACCTCATGCGCTGGACGTCGACCCGGACGATCAAGGAAACCTTTGTGCCGCCGACAGATTCCGCGTATCCCCACATGGCATCCGACGCCACCGAGACGGACTGAGGTGACATGACATGAGCGCACTCTTCGATTCCGTCCTGCGCCCGGTGATCACGCGCGCGGCGGGTAGCCAACGCATCAAGCAGACGTCGCAACGACTTCCGGTCACCGAGCGCGTCGTCGACCGCTTTGTCGCGGGCGAGTCAGAAGGCGACGCACTCGCGGCCATCGCCGACGCACTTGGTAGCGGACTCTCTGTGACCATCGACCACCTCGGCGAAGACACGACCGACGAGACTCAAGCGTCGGCCACGGTTGCGGCGTATCTGAGCCTGCTGCAGGGGATGTCGCGGTTCGATGTGCGGCCCGGGGCTCTGGAGGTCTCGTTGAAGCTCACCGCTCTGGGCCAGTGTCTGCCGCGGCACGGTCGAAAGATTGCCGAGGAGAACGCACACACCATCTGTGGTGCCGCCGCCGCGGCCGGAGTCCTGGTCACCGTCGACGCCGAGGACCACGGCACCGTCGACGAACGACTCGACATCGTCAGGACTCTGCGGGGCGAATACCCCGAATTGGGAACGGTTTTGCAGGCATACCTGCGTCGCACCGAGGACGACTGTCGAGAGTTCGCGGCATCGGGTGCGCGAATCAGGCTGTGCAAGGGCGCCTACTCCGAGCCCGCGTCGGTCGCCTATCCCGAGCGCTCACTGATCGACGAGGCGTATCTGAGATGTCTACGAATCCTGATGAAGGGCAACGGATATCCGATGGTCGCAAGCCACGACCCGACGATGATCGAGGCGGCCGAGCTGATGGCGATCGAGTTCGGCCGGGAGCCACACAGCTGGGAACACCAGATGCTCTACGGCATCCGCGCCGACGAGCAACAGCGCCTGGCCGCCGCCGGCCACGCCGTCCGCGTCTACATCCCCTACGGCCAGGAGTGGTACGGCTACTTCGTCCGACGCCTCGCCGAGAAGCCCGCGAACCTGGGATTCTTCCTGCGCGCGCTGGTGTCGGGCTGAGCGGGGTGGTCTCGACTCGGGTGCTCGCTACGCTCGCGCCCGCTCGACCAGCGGGGGGCCACCCGCGGAGCGAGCCGTTTACCGCTGATCGAGCTGCTACCCGCTGATCGAGCTTGTCGAGATCACCCGCCGGCCAAAGTGGTCTCGACTCGGGTGCTCGCTACGCTCGCGCCCGCTCGACCAGCGGGTGGGCCGCCCGCCGACCGAGCCGTCAACCGCGGAGCGAGCCGTCAACGCTGATCGAGCCTGTCGAGATCACCGCCCGGCAAAAGTGGTCTCGACTCGGGTGCTCGCAGCGCTCGCGCCCGCTCGACCAGCAGAAGGCTCGCCGCTCGACCAGCGGTGGGCTCACCCCAGCGGCTGCGCGCGCTTGACCTGCGCGGCGGCGCGGGTGGCGTCGAGTTCGATGTCGGTGACGATCGAGGCCCGGCCGACGCGCAGCGTCCCCGAGGTCAGCGGCTGGGCCCGCAGGCCGCCGCGACCGATCAGCGCCTTGCGGGCACCCTCGCCGGCCATCGTGTCCATCCACGCGCACGGGTGGGCCGGACGTCCGCCGCGAAATCGCACGGGGCCGTCGCCGGTGTCGACGCTGAACTCCCGCCCGCGCAGCGGGTCGAGTTCGAGGCCCCGCACCACCACGTTGCGTCGCGCGACAACCGGGTCGACGTCGCCAGCCGCCGCCTCCCACGCCTCGAGCGCCAAGAACGACACGGCAGCTTCGGTGTGAGCGCGCACGCCGAAGAACCTGTCGCCACGAATCCCCTTGTCGGCGATGATCTCAACGCTCGACGGAGTCTCGGTCGGCACGTCTGCGGCCGGACCGTCCTTCGGTCGTCCGAAGTAGGCGTGCGCAGGTGAGACGACGAACGTCACGATCTCGACGTCGTACCTGAGCTCCATGCTCCCAGGCTACGCAGCCGGCACTGACCGGTCATCTCTGCGAACGCGGCACGTATGTCAGCCCTCGGAACACCGCGCTGCTCGCGAACACCGATGCGTCGAGTTCGACGTCACGATGCCGCGCCATACGCAGCGCGAGCCGCAGGAGCATCTTGATGTCGCGCGGCGTGATGTCGGGGAACCCGCCCACGAGGTCGTCGAGAAGGTCCTCTCCCAGGATGACGTCGTTACCCGCGGCCAGGATCTGCCAGACCTGTCGGGCGTCCTTGGGTCCGGGCGGCGCGTAGGAGATGATCGCCGCACAGCGGGCGAGGATCGCCTCGTCGACACCGTCGATGCGGTTGGTGGTGAGGAACAGCAAGCCGTCGAAATACTCCAGGGTGCGCAGGAATTCGGCGACGATGGCATTCTGCGCGAGGTCGAGTCCGCGTTCCATGACGAACACGTCGGCCTCGTCGAGCAGGAGAACCGCGTCCCACCGCTTGGCTCGATCGAAGATCACTTCGAGGTTCTTGCGCACCAATTCGGCTGTGATGCCCAGTGATCCGGAGTGGATCGAGTACAGCGGACGTCCGGTGACCTCCGCATAGACCTCGGCGGTGAGTGTCTTGCCGACGCCTGGCCGCCCTTTGGCGAGGATGACGTTACCCGCCGACTTCCCGCCGATGATGTCGCCGGTGAACACCGAAATATCTGTTGTGAGAATGTTCAGCAGCTCGCGTTGGTCGTCGGGCAGAACGAGTTTGTCCTGCAGGTGCGTCTCGTAGACGTACTCGGCGAGGTCGGCCGTGTTGACGTCGAGGAAGTCCTGCGCGCCGAGATCGAACACTCGCACGGCCGTGGTGACCGGCACGGGACCGAAATCGTCTCCGCCGTAACGGTTGTTGTCGTAGAGCACCGAAGCGGCGACCATCCGTAGCGGTGCGATCTCGTCGGGTGCGACGTCGTGCACCACCTTGCGATTGTTCCGCGAGTTGGGTGAGCGATAGTCGTCGGTACGGATCACTTTGCCGCTGAACGTGTACTGCTGTCCGAAACCGGTGTCGATGATGTGCTGGTAGCGGTCACGACGCGCCTGGTACTCGGCCGTGAGGTCGGCGCTCTCCTTGTAGGCACCGCCTGCCAACAGCACATCCGCGGGTGTCTTGCCGACGACATCGGTGTCTTCGAAGTACAGGACCCGCGGCTTGCGTGAGGGCCGCTTCACGGTGGCATTGTCTGCTTCCATCGTGAATTTGATTCGCGGACCATGCGTTCGGTCACCGTGCTCGAGCGTGATGTCCATGACGAGATACGGATGGAGGTAACCGTCGGACTCGCGGACGTAGAGCCAGCCGTCGATCATCTCGTGCCGCAGGAAGGTCCGGAAGATCTCGACAGCGGCGTCGAGGTGTGGGATCGGCGCGAAGTGGCCTGCCCGCGATGACACGATCGCACCGACAGCACGCGAGAAGGATTCCTCGCCAAGGGAATCCGCTGTCGTGATCAGGTCGCTCAGCGCCGCGTCGGTGAGATCCCGGTCGGCGATGGCGATCTCGGGAGAACGCCACGACGACGCCTGACCGCGGACCCGCGCCAGGTCGTCCGACGTTGTGCCGGCGACAAGTGTTGTCGGTGCTACCAACATGATCGACCTTCCCTGGTCGTCGATCGGGCGTCCGACACTGCGGACGCCCGATCTGAAAGCTGAACTCAGGCCTCGGGATCGAGGACGAAGTCGTACGTCACGGCGACGCCTCCCTCGACCGGCTGCGGGTCGAGCATCAGTTCAGGCTTGACGGCCGAGGCGATGTCGTCGTCGTTGTGCGGATCACCCGGGAAGTAGAGCTGCGTGGTGATCAACTCGTAGCCCGGCGCGCTCACCTTGAAGTGCAGGTGCGCGGGTCGCCAGGCATGCCATCCCGCGGCCTCGATGAGTTGGCCGCACGCACCGTCCGTGGGGATCTGGTACGGCGCCGGCTGCAGGCTGTGAATCTCGAAGTGCCCCTCGTCATCGGCGATCCAGGTGCCGCGGAGATTCCACTCCGGCAGGCCAACCCGCACTCCTGCAAGACCGCAACACGGCGTCGTTGACGGCGGAGTCACGACTGCCGTACATCACGAATGGTTCGGTGCGCAGATCCTGCAGCGCCACAACAGGTTCGGATGCCAACCGGTGATCACTGGACACGGCGAGGACCAACGGCTCGACGTCGATGGTGCGTACCTCGATGCCGTCACCGGCCACCGGTGGACGCAGCAGTCCGAGGTCTATCTCGCCCGCGACGAGAGCGTCGCGTTGTGTCGGAGTCAGCATGTCAGCGGAGATCGCGAGCTCGACGTCGGGGAGCTGTTGCTTGACGGCGCGGGCGATCCTCGGCAGATGCGAGAAGGCCCCGATGCCGGTCAGCCCGAGTCGCACCACTCCGCTGCGCCCCGCGGCGATACGTCGCACCTCGTCGACGCATCCGTCGACGTCGCCGAGGATGCGCCTGGCCTCTGCCTGCAGGTATAGCCCTGCCGGAGTGAGTGAGACCTGGCGAGTCGTTCTGGTCATCAACGTGACGTCGAGTTCGGCTTCGAGTTGCCTGATCGCGTACGACAGTGCCGGCTGCGCGACGTGCAACGTGGCGGCGGCCTGCCCGAAGTGACACATGTCGGCGACGGCCACGAAGTACCGCAGGTGCCTCAGCTCCATGTCGCCTCTCCTCTCGTGCCGACTACTCGGAGGAAGCGACAGCTGAGTCACTCCCTGAGCATCATGTGACTGCCGCCACTTTCGAGTTCCGCGGTAGAAGCCCGATCCATACAAGACAAGGACTCATATTCGTGTGATTGATCGACGGCATTGATCAATTCGACGCTGAGTCAGGACTGGCAAAAGCCCTAGTGTGACTGTCCACACGTAATGCCACAGTCGGGAGACAGCCCACACCAGGAGGTACCCAGATGACACTCGCCGGCAACGCCGCACCAGCGACGACAGCCACGACCGATCATGTGCGAAGCATTCTCGCCGATGCCGTCATCGACGACCGCGATGCCGGCGTATACCGGGCCAACCGCAGGATCTTCACCGACGAGGAGATCTTCGAGCTGGAGATGCGCCACATCTTCGAGGGCAACTGGATCTATCTGGCCCACGAGAGTCAGGTGGCGAATCCGGGCGACTACTTCACGACCTACATCGGCAGGCAACCCGTCGTCATCACCCGCAGCAAAGACAGCGAACTCCCCTGCCTGATCAATGCATGCGCGCATCGCGGTGCCATGATCTGTCGCCGTAAGACCGACAATCGAATGACGTTGACCTGCCCCTTCCACGGCTGGACGTTCCGCAACGACGGCACACTGCTCAAGGTGAAGGATCCCGACGGCGCAGGCTATCCGGACACCTTCGACGTCGAGGGCTCACACAATCTCACGAAGGTTGCCCGGTTCGAGAGCTACCGCGGATTCCTGTTCGCGAGCCTCAATGATGACGTCCTCCCGTTGTCCGAACATCTCGGCGACACGAGGACGGTCATCGACATGCTCGTCGACCAGTCGCCGCAGGGACTCGAAGTGCTGCGGGGATCGTCGACCTACACCTACGACGGAAACTGGAAGGTGCAGGCCGAGAACGGCGCAGACGGTTACCACGTGACCGCGACGCACTGGAACTACGCAGCGACGACGTCGCGTCGCAACACCGGCGAATCGGCGAACGACACCAAGGCGCTCGACGCGGGCGGCTGGGGGAAGTCGGGCGGTGGCTACTGGTCATTCCCGCACGGACACCTGTGCCTGTGGACCTGGGCGGCCAACCCGCAGGACCGTCCGCTGTGGGACAAGATGGACGAACTCAAGCGCGAATTCGGCGACGCGAAGGGCGAATTCATGGTCAAGGGATCGCGCAATCTGTGCCTGTACCCGAACGTCTATCTCATGGACCAGTTCTCGACCCAGATCCGACACTTCCGCCCTATCGCCCCGGACAAGACCGAAGTCACCATCTACTGCATCGCACCCAAGGGTGAGAGTGACACCGCACGCGCGCATCGCATCCGGCAGTACGAAGACTTCTTCAATGCATCGGGCATGGCCACTCCCGACGACCTCGAAGAGTTCCGCTCGTGCCAGTTGACCTTCCGCGCCACCGCCGCGCCGTGGAATGACATGAGTCGTGGTGCGCAGCACTGGCTCTCCGGACCCGACCCCGTCGCCGAGAGTCTCGGCATGACCGAGATCGTCTCTGCCGGAATGAAAAACGAGGACGAGGGCCTCTACCCGGTCCAGCACGGCTACTGGCTCGACACCATGCGTGCCGCCATCAACCCGGAAGGGAAGTGAGATGACCACCTCGCAGTCGCCGATCGTCGACCCAGCTGTCACGACCACCGAAACCCTCATCACGCAGAACATGATCGAGCAGTTCCTCTATCGCGAGGCACGCTACCTCGACGATCGCGAGTTCGAGAAGTGGCTCGGCTGTTATGCCGACGACGTGGAGTACTGGATGCCCGCCTGGACAGACGACGACCACCTCGTCGAGAATCCGCAGCGCGACATCTCACTCATCTACTACCCCAACAAGGGCGGACTCGAAGACCGGGTGTTCCGTATTCGAACCGAACGATCCTCGGCCACGTCGATTCCCGAACCCAGAACGTCGCACAACATCAGCAACGTCGAGGTCATCGAGAGGCGTGGCGACCTGGTCGATGTCCGATTCAATTGGCACACAATGTATTTCCGTTACAACACCGTCGACCCGTACTACGGCACCTCGTTCTACACGATCGACTTCTCCGCCGAGTCGCCGCTCATCCGCCGAAAGACGGTTGTGCTCAAGAACGACTACATCCACCACGTGGTGGACATCTACCACTTCTGAGGCGACGCGCATGACACTCACTACCGATACGGAAACCGCAAGAACTACCGATATGCAAGCCAGTGGATCAGCCGCGACAGGTCCAACACACCAGGTGGCGTTGACATTCGAGGACGGGGTCACGCGGTTCATCACCTGCCGGGAAGACCAGACAGTTGCCGACGCGTCGTATCGACAACGCATCAACATCCCGCTCGATTGTCGAGACGGCGCGTGCGGAACGTGCAAGGCATTCTGCGAGTCGGGTGACTACGACGGCGGCACCTACATCGACGACGCACTGTCGGAATCGGAGTGCGCAGACGGTTTCGCATTGCCGTGCTGCATGAAACCGCAGTCAGACCTGGTACTCCAGATCGCCGCCACCTCCGATATCGCCAAGACCGCCGCGGGCGAATTCGCCGGGAGCATCGTCGATCTCGAGCGCCTCTCGACGTCGACGATGCGTATGACCGTCGAGATCCCCAACCGCGCGGATCTTGTGTTTCTCCCCGGCCAGTACGTGAATATCGCGGTACCGGGAGAGCAGGCTCCGGACGGCACGGACACGGTGGTGCGTCGTTCCTATTCGTTCGCCAACGGCCCGCACGAGGAACGGCTGGTCTTCCTGATCAAGCTCACCCCCGGCGGAGCCATGTCGGATTACCTCACCGAGCGTGCCGCACGCGGCGACGAGATCAGCTTCACCGGCCCGCACGGGTCGTTCTTCTTGCGCGAGTCGGCATGGCCCGTGTTGCTTCTCGCGGGCGGAACAGGTGTGGCGCCGATTCTGTCCATGCTTCGAAAGATGCTCGACGACAACAGCCCCCGCAAGGTGCACCTCATCTATGGTGTGTCGACCGACGCCGACCTCGTCGCGCTCGACGACATCGAGTACTTCGCGCACGAGCTGTCGGGCTTCACCTGGGATCACTGCGTGTCCGACCCGAATACTGCTGCGACGCACAAGGGTTACGTGATGAGCCTCATTCGCCCGGAGCATCTGTACGACGGTGACGTGGCCATCTATCTCTGCGGTCCGCCCCCGATGGTCGAATCGGTACGCAGCCACGTCGCCGATGCCGGCATTGAGCCAGTCGGCTTCTACTACGAGAAGTTCGCGCTCGCCGTGCCTGCCAAGACCATCCCCGACACTCCGGACTCTTCCTCCAGCGCAGAGCTTTCCACGCCGGACGAGTCGTCGAGCCGAGAGCACGAGGTGCTCGAGGCCGCAGACGCTCGCAGCATCGCGAGTCAGGAAGTTCTCGCGCGCAGCGATCTGGGAGCACTGTCGACGCGGCCGGCCGCGATCGACGACGCCGGTGCGATCGGGCGCATCGCCGGACAGCAGGTGTGGTCCGATGCCCAGACGTCCGCTGCGCCCGGCGCCCTCGACGCGGACACCGGTACGCTACTCGTCTGCGACGACACCCGTTCGATCGCAGGACAATCCGTCTTCGCACGCCTGTCCGAAGCTGACGCGAACGCGAAAGAGACGCCGTCGCCCATGCCCGTCGTCGACATCCCGACAACACCGCCGACCGTGACCGAGCAGGGCTACGAAATCGGGGAGGAACATCCGGGTATCCACGAGTCGGACGCGCTGTTCGAGGCCCGCGCCGCACTGGAATTGGGAGCTCTCGAGCTCACGTTCGGTCGCATGACGAATGGACAGTTGGCCGGATACCGACTGCTTGCCGAAGCCACAGTGCCCTTCGTCGACGGCGAAAAGTTCGTCGACGCAGCCGAATACACCGAGACCAACGCCGCGTTCCACGACTACCTGTTCGGCCTCACGGGAAACGATCACCTGCTCGCCGCCTACTCGGCCCTCGGTGTGAAAGGTCGAATGGGTGAGGTCTTACGCAACGCCACGTGGTGCCACCCGCTGTGCGCACAGGACCATCTCGACATCGTCGAGGCGTTCACTTCCGGTGACCGCAACCGTGCACGCAGTCTGATCTCCGCGCACGCCGATCGATCAAAGCAGACGATGCGTCGCGCCATGGCTGACGAACTGACGCGCCGTCGACCCCGTTTCGTCAGTCCCGGCCGATTCGCAGGCAAGGTCGTCGTCGTGACCGGCGCCGCTCAGGGCATCGGCGAGCACACCGCACGACGCATCGGGGCCGAGGGAGGCGCGCTGGTGTGCGCCGACCGTGCCGAGGTCGTCCACGACGTCGCGTCGTCCCTGGAAGACGACGGGGTGCGCGCGGTTGGTGCCGTCGCCGACATGGAGACCTACGACGGCGCACGTGCCGCGATCAGCTGCGCGATCGGCACTTTCGGACGCGTCGACGTGTTGATCAACAACGTCGGCGGTGCCATCAATTTCAAACCGTTCACGGAGTTCGACGACGCCGAAATCCGCGCCGAGATCGACCGCTCACTGATGACGACGCTGTTCGCCTGCCGGGCCGCGCTGCCGCCGATGGTCGAGGCCGGACAGGGAGTCATCGTGAACGTGTCGTCCGCTGCCACCCGAGGGATACACCGCATCCCCTACTCCGCTGCCAAGGGCGGCGTCAATGCGATCACGGCATCACTGGCGATGGAGTACGCCGAGTACGGAATCCGTGTCGCCGCAACAGCTCCCGGCGGAACACAGGCGCCACCACGACGGATATCGCGCGGTACACCGCAACCCCGCAACGACGTCGAGCAGCGGTGGTTCGACGCCCATATCGAACAGACCGAGGAGTCGTCGCTGATGAAGCGGTACGGCACGCTCGACGAACAGGTCGCCGCGAGCTGCTTCCTCGCGTCCGACGAGGCGTCGTACATCACCGGTTCCGTACTCCCCGTTGCGGGCGGTGACCAGGGGTAGACATCGACGTTCCGCCATGGCGGCCGCAGCGTCGCGAATAGGATGAACCGGTGATCATCGAGGCCAGGTGTGTCGGCCGTGATCGGGAGATCGCCGCCATCCTCGACCGTGCCGCGGCGTCGGCCGACTCGGTTGACGGTCGACGCCGCGTGGTCGTGCTCGGTGCCGCGGGAACGGGAAACAGCACGGTCCTGCGCGAAACGCTCAGGCGCGCTGCGGAGCAAGGGCTGTCTCTACGGATCGTCGACGACGCTGACCTGCTCAGCGGCGACGAGTTGGCGACTGCGATGAGCGGCGACACCGACGGGTTTGTCGCGCTCGCTGCGACCACCCGCACACCCGCAATCGACGCGCTCCTCGCCGATACGTTGCAGCTCAACGGAATCGATCGTGCAGCTGTCGACATTCTCGCGTCGGCGCGTGGGCTTGCCATCCATCCGAGCGTGGTCGACAGTCTCCTCGCACATACAGCGGGAAATCCACGAGCGATGCTTGCACTGTTCGACGAGTTACCCAGTGCCGCATGGACTCAGGCCGATGTCGCCCTCCCCGCACCTCGGAAAGTCCGAGACGATGTCGCGCGGGTTCTCGCAGAACAGCACGACGACACAAGGCGTCTCGTCGAGGCCGTCTGCATCCTCGACGATTCGGAACCGATGGGTACCGCATTGGAGTTGGCCGACTGCGCCGATCCGCTCTCGGCGATCGACAACGCACTCAACAGTGGACTCCTCGTCGCACCGTTCGCACTCACGCCCTCCACCACACGCCCTCGACCCGCAGATCCCATGACCCGTGCCGCGGTGGTCGAGCTGATGGGGCTGCGCGGCGTCGCCGACATGCACCGTCGCGCTGCGGAATTGACGTCCGATCCCGCACAGCAGCTTGGTCATCGAATCGCCGCGACGCCCGCCGCAGACCCTGCACTGGCAGATGACGTCGCCTCGATGGCCGAATCCCTCGGTACCGACGGCGCATGGGCGCAGGCGGCCGAACTCTTCCGCCACGCAGGACGATTGACTTCCGACCCGATCCTGCGTGACGAACGGATCACGCTGTCGGTCGACGCACTGCTCGCCGCAGGCGACTGCATCGCAGCGGGTTCCCTCGTCCCGTCGGTGGAGATTCTTCGCGAGACGCCGCTTCGTGACGCCACTCTCGCGTATCTGGCCATCCTGCGTGGCCGCTCCACCGAAGCACAGGTCCGGCTCGAGCGTGCATGGAGCATCGTCAACCTCGAGCGCGAGCCAGAGGTCGCGGCGGTGATAGCACAACGGTGGGTCCTCCACGACCTGGTACGTTGCCGCGGAACAGAACTCGTCGAATGGTCGGACAGAGCCATCTCGATGGCAGGCGACACATCACCCGCGGGGATTGAGGCCGCGAGCATCCGCGGGCTGGGGCTTGCCTGGTCGGGACGACCTGACCTGGCGCTCGCCTCCTACGAGTCGCTCTCCGCGCATGTGCGGTTCGGAGCGCAGGCACAGCGGGTCACGATGGGCCATGGTTGGCTCAGGTTGGGGCTCGGCGACGTCGTCACCGCACGGAGCCTCCTGGAAAGCGCAGTGTCGATGGCAGCGCTCGGCGGATCCACCCGGATCTCGCTGTGGTCTCTCGGTTGGCTTGCGCGCGTGCACTTTTCCACCGGGGATTGGGATTCCGCGCTGCGCGTCGTCGAGGAAGGTAGGCGTCTTTCCAGGACGAGCGGCATACATCTGGTCACCGGATTGCTCACGTGGACTGCCGCACAGATTCATTCGCTTCGCGGGGACTGGCAGTCAGCGGACGCCGACCTCAACGAGGCGACTGCGCTCGCGGGCGACTACGAGATCATCCGCGTGCCTCAGATGCTGACCAGGGCGCATCTCGCCGAGGCCAAGGCCGACTACGCCGGCGTGATCCGCGCACTCGAGCCGTTGCGACAGTTGGCAGCTCACACGCCCGCACTCGTCGAACCCGGCTGGTGGCCCTGGGTCGATGTGCTCGCAAATGCGTTGGTGCTCAGCGGTCGTCACGACGCCGCAGACGATCTGCTCACTCCACACGAAACACTCGCGGCCCAACGCGGTCACCATCCGGCACAAGCCCGCTTGGGCTACGCACGGGGCCGCTACCTCGGCGCCATCGGCGACATCCATGGCGCGCGAGCCGCTTTCGAGGAGGCACTTCGGCTCGTCGAAGGTCTCCCCCTGCGTTACGACTCCGCGCGAATCAACTTCGCATACGGCCAGACCCTGCGCCGCTCCGGCAAACGACGGGAGGCCGACACCGTGATGGGGACCGCTCGCGAGATCTTCGCGTCGCTCGGTGCCGTCACATACGTCGAGCGGTGCGACCGCGAGTTGAAGGCCGGCGGGCTCCACACCTCCCGCACCGACAACAGCGACGTCGTACTCACTCCGCAGGAGGAGTCGGTCGCTGCACTGGTCGCGCGCGGGTTGTCGAATCGGGAAGTCGCTGCCGAGCTCTACATCTCACCGAAGACCGTGCAGTATCACCTCACCCGCACCTACGCGAAGCTCGGCATCCGATCCCGCGCCGAGCTTGCCGCGCTGAGGCGGTAGGCGCGGCGCCGGGCGCGGCGTGCAGAAAGTAGGGGAAAGAACCCTTCCCCCAGATCCCGACGCCTCCCCGCGAAACAACACGCGGAAACGCCCGAAACCCGCGGAAGAGTTTGGGGTCGCGCCCGCACCCCGCGCGCAGAAAGTAGGGGAAGGAAACTTTCCCCTAGCTCCATAGCCTTCCCCGCGAAACAACACGCGGAAACACCCAAAACCCGCGGAAGAGCACGCAGCCCCAGACCCCGGACCTCGACCTCCCGAAGAATCTACGCCGACGTCGACGCCCGCAGCGGCGCGCCGGTCTTCGCTTCGACGTCGGAGAATTCGACGCCGGGCGCGAGCTCGACGACGTCGAATCCCTCTGCCGCAACGTCGAATACGCCCAGATCGGTGATGACCCGGCTCACCACGGAGCGGCCGGTCAGCGGAAGTGAGCATGCGGCGACGAGCTTCGGGTCGCCCTTCTTGGTGACGTGTTCCATGAGCACAATGACCTGGCCGGCGCCGTTGACGAGGTCCATCGCGCCGCCGATGCCCTTGACCATCGCGCCGGGGACCATCCAGTTGGCCAGGTCGCCGTTCATCGCGACCTGCATGCCGCCGAGTACTGCGACATCGACATGACCGCCGCGGATCATTGCGAAGCTGGTGGCCGAATCGAAGAACGACGCGCCCGGCAGCGTCGATACGGTTTGTTTGCCCGCGTTGATGAGATCCGGATCGACGTCCTCGTCGTAGGGAAACGGGCCGACGCCGAGGATGCCGTTCTCTGCGTGCAGCGTGATCCCCGAGTCGTCGGGCATCTGGTCGGGAATCAGCGTCGGAAGTCCGATGCCGAGGTTGACGTAGTCGCCGGGTCTCAGCTCTTGTGCTGCGCGCGCGGCCATTTCGTTACGAGTCCAGGTCATGATGCCACCTCTGCTGCGCCGACTGCCACGGGATGCGGCCGGGTTGTCCGATGTTCGATTCCCTTGTCCTCCGCCTGCTGCGGCGTCAGTTCGACGACCCGCTGCACAAAGATTCCGGGCAGGTGTACCTCGTCGGGGTCGAGTTCACCGACTTCGACGACGCGCTCTGCCTCGACGATCGTGATGCGTCCGGCCATCGCGGCAGGTGGATTGAAATTCCGTGCGGCAGCGTGGAAACAGCAGTTGCCCGCAGTGTCGACGACGGCCGCGCGGATCAGTGCGTAGTCGGTGACGATCGATTCCTCGAGCACCATCTGCCGCCCGTGGAATGTCCGCACCTCCTTCGGAGCCGACGCGAGTGCGACCGAGCCGTCGGAGTTGTATCGCCACGGCAGACCGCCCTCCTCGACGGGAGTGCCCACCCCGGTCGGCGTGTAGAAGGCGCCGATTCCGCTGCCGCCGGCCCGCATTCGCTCGGCGAGCGTGCCCTGCGGTGTGAGTTCGACGGTCACCTCGCCCGCGAGGAACTGGCGGCCGAACTCCTTGTTCTCGCCGATGTACGACGCGATCACCTTGTCGATGCGCCGCGCCTCGAGCAGCAGGCCCAATCCCGCACCGTCGACGCCGCAGTTGTTGGACACGATGGTCAGTCCACTCGCTCCCTGCGTCAGCAGGGCGTCGATGAGGAACTTGGGAATGCCGGAGAGTCCGAAACCTCCGACTGCGAGGCTTGCGCCGTCGGGGATGTCGGCGACGGCGCTGACCGCCGACTCGGCCACTTTGCTGTGCCGTGCAGACGAATTGACGTTGGTCATGAGTGCTCCAGATGCTCGAGGAGGAGAGGTGTGATCTCTTGTGGCTGTTGCGCATTGGCGAGGTGGGCCGCGTGTCCGACGACTTCCAGCCGACCGTCGGGCACCGCGTCGACGATCTCGACGAGACGATCGGGCGGCGTCGCGGGATCATCGGTGCCTGCGATCGCGAGCGTCGACGCCTTGATGGCCCCGAGTTCGGCGCGCACATCCGCGGTGGCGAGCGCCTCGCAGCAGGCTGCGTATCCCTCCGCCGGGGTGCCGGCGATCATCGCGCGATACCACGCGACCGTGTCCGTATTACGTTCGTCGGCAAGGTATTCCGCGGTGAACCAACGTGTGAGAATCGCATCGGCGATCGCCCTCGTACCGTCGGCGCGCACTGTGGCCGCACGATCGAGCCATGGCTGCGGAGGCGCGAAACATGCTGCGGTGCACAGGAGCGCAAGAGCGTCGACCCGCTCGGGGTTGCGAATCGCCACCCGCATCGCGGTCAGTCCGCCGAGGGAGAGTCCGACGACGTGGGCCGATGCGATGTCGAATCGATCGAGCACACCGACGAGGTCGTCGGCGAGGTCGTCGATCGTGTAGGGACCCACGGGCACCGGCGAATCACCATGTCCGCGAGTGTCATAGCGCACCACTCGGAACCGTTGCTCGAGCGCCGGGAGTTGCGCGTCCCACATTCGATGAGTGGAGCCAAGGGAATTCGACAGCACCACGAACGGCGCATCGGGGCGGCCTGTGACGTGCGCACTGACCTCGACCGCGCTCATCGGGTTGCCTCGAAGATCGCAGCGATCCCCTGTCCGCCACCGATGCACATGGTCTCGAGAACGTACCGAGCGTCACGACGGCGCGCCTCGTACGCGGCGGTCGCAAGGATTCGACCTCCCGTTGCACCGATGGGATGTCCGAGCGAGATGCCGGATCCGTTGGGGTTCAGGCGATCATCCTCGGCGTCGACCTTCCACTCAGCGAGCACCGCGAGTACCTGGGCGGCGAATGCCTCATTCAGTTCGATGAGGTCGATGTCGTCGAGGGTGAGGTCGGCGCGGTCGAGCGCTGCTGCGGTGGCGCCGACGGGTCCGAGACCCATTGTCTCCGGGGCACATCCGCTGACCGCCCAGGATCGCAGGCTGAGCATCGGATCGAGGCCTCGACGTTCCGCTTCTGACCGTGTCGTGACAATGCACATCGCTGCGCCGTCGTTCTGACCCGAGGCGTTTCCTGCGGTGACCGTGGACTCAGCGTCGATGCGCTGGCGCACCGGGCGAAGTCCTGCAAGCGATTCCACGCTTGCGTCCGCGCGGGGATGTTCATCGCGATCGACGATCGTATCCGGTTTGCCGCGTCGACCTGGCACGGTGACGGCGACGAGTTCGTCGTCGAATCGTCCCTCCCGTTGGGCGGCGACGGCCCGATGATGCGATCGGACGGCCAACTCATCCTGCTCGTCGCGTCCGATCCGGTACTCACGACGCAGGTTCTCCGCGGTCTCGATCATTCCGCCAGGTACCGGATGCGACTCGCCCCCAGCCGTCAGACGCCCGCGTTCGAGCCGGTCCATCAGTTCGACGCCGCCTGCGCGGACGCCGGTGCGTAGTCCGAGCGCGTAGTGCTCGACGTTCGACATCGATTCCGCACCACCGGCGATCACCAGGTTCGCCCCTCCGGTCGCGACCTGCGCCGCACCGTTGAGTATCGCCTGCAATCCCGAGCCGCAGCGTCGGTCGACCTGCATGCCCGGCACCCCGACTCCCAACCCTGCGTCGAGTGCGGCGATCCTGCCCAGTGCCGGGGCCTCGCCGTTGGAGTAGCCCTGCCCGAGGATCACATCGTCGATGTCGCCCTCGCCCAGACCGGTCCGCGTCGTGAGTTCGCGCAGTAGCTCTGTCGCGAGGTCGGCGACCGACAGCGGCGCGAAGACACCTCCCATGCGTCCGACCGGGGTGCGCAGCGGGGAGCAGATCACGACATCTGTGGGGGCGTTCATGGATTCAACCCTAGGAACTGGCAGCGATATTGAGAAGTATCCATTTGGGATCTATTAAGATTTCAGGAATATTAATAACGTCAGAGATATCCATACTGAGGGGAGCCCCGATGGAGCTGCGCCACCTTCGCTACTTCCGCGCGGTCGCGGAGGAGCTGCACTTCGGGCGCGCCGCCGAGCGACTGCACATCGCGCAGCCGCCGCTGTCTCAACAGATCCGTCAGCTCGAGAACGAGCTGGGCTTCCCGCTCCTCATCCGCACCACCCGCACCGTGGAACTCACGCCTGCCGGGCAGGCATATCTCGAACGGACTGTCGCCATCCTCGACGCCGTCGACCATGCGGGAACGCACGCCCGACGAATCGCCGAGGGCACACAGGGTCGCCTTGCCATCGGGTGCGTCGGATCGGCGACCTATTCGCTGCTCCCCCGCTTCGTCCGGGCGCTTCGCGAAGAGCTCCCCGACGTCGACGTCAGTGTGCGCGGCGAGATGCTCGCGCCCGCACAGATCGCGGCGCTGCTGGCGGGCGACATCGACCTCGCCCTGCTGCGTCCACCGATCACCGCACCCGAGGTCACTGTCACCCCGGTACGGCGCGACCGGTTGCTGGTGGCGCTTCCCGACAGTCACACACAGGCACACCAGCAGCACGTGGCGCTCGCCGATCTACACGACGACGATTTCATCTCCCATGCGGGACAGGGACGTTCGGTGATGCACACCCAACTGGCCGCACTGTGTGCCGCCGCTGGGTTCGTCCCGCAGATCCGACACGAGGTACAGGAGACCTCGACGCTCGTCACGCTTGTGGCAGCGGGCCTCGGCGTCGCCGTCGTGCCCGAGCCGACCGCCGCTCTGGGAATCGCAGGCGTCCGCTACCTACCGATGACGCCCGACGCCGACCCCGTCGATCTTGCGGCGGCCCGACTCGTCACCGCCGACGCCCCGATCGTCGAACGAGCGCTGGACGTCCTCCACGACGTCGCCCACGATCAGTCGGTGTTGCCGAACTGACGGACGTCAGCGGCCGGCCGCCTGCACCCGGGCGCGGATCGCGTCGACGAACACCGTCTGGATGTCGCCGGCGGTTTTGGCCACGTACGACGAGCCGCCGGTCGCCTCGGCAATCTGCTTCAGGGCGTCGGTGTCGGCGTCCTCGGAGATTCCGATGGTGAGCACAAGCACTGGCCGCGCGGGATCCTCGAGCTGCTTGAGCCGCGACAGCAACTGCTGGAGGCTGATGCTGTTCGGGTCCTCGTTCTGCCCATCGGTGAGGATGATGACGCTGTTGGAGTAGTTCGGGTCATAGCTGTCCTGAACCTTCTTGAACGCCGCCAGCGTCGTGTCGTAAAGCCCGGTACCACCACCGAGCTCCGACGGCGCCAGCCCTGCCTTCACCGCTGCACTCAGTTCGTCGCGGTGCGTGCCACCGCCCGATGCCTGAGCGTCGAGCCGACGAATCGGCGAGAGTTCTTTCCAGTCCTGTCCCGGTCCGCCCTTGTCGACGCCGAACGCCCACCCGCCGATCTCGGTGTTGTTGGGGAACAGTTTCAGTCCTGTCAGTGACGCGTCGATCGTCAGCTGCGCACGCGTCTCGCCGCCGTCCTTCTCGGCCATGGACCCCGACGTGTCCTCGACGACGAGTGTGCGGATCGGGACGCCGAGCACCTGCCACTGGCGCAGAGCCTTGTCGACCTGTGACGGGTCCTTGAGTTGCAGCACCGTCAAACCCTTGTTGTCACCGGGCTTTCGGAATCCGGCGTCGGTGACCGACGAAGCGCCGTCGCCGGCGGTGAGCGCATCGGCGAGTTCTTTGGCCGCCGCTGTCGCAGTCTCCGCCCGCGACTCCGGTGCGGTGTTGATGAGCGGATAGTCGAGCATTACGGTGCCGTCCTCGGGGATCGACGACTTGAGCTTCGAACCGGGATGCGTTCGCGTGAACAGGGTGAGTTGCTGCTCAGTGGTGACCACCGGCGTCGTCGACGTGTTGGCCAGATTGAGCCGGGTGCCCTCGTTGTCGTTGACCAGGCGGGCGTTGTTCTGTTGGACCGCAAGCACAGTCATCGCTTCGATGAGGTCGTCGTTGGTGAGCTTGCCCGCGTCGACCTCGGCGAGTGCTCCGACGATCGGCGCGTCGCCGGTGCTGGTGTCGATCGGGTTGCCCGCTCGCAGGCCGTCGAGCTTCATCACGTCGACCCAATTCGACAGCTTTCCGACCTGCGTACCCGCCACCACGACGGGTGTGGCGGCGATCGACGGTGAGACGGTGTCGAGTTGGCGACGCACCTGCGTCGTCACCCGCCTCGCCTGCTGCGTCGAGTCGGGTACCCACAGGTCTGGCGCCTTGTCACCGCTGGTCAGGAGGCCGGGGACGTCGGCGCCCGCCACCGCGGTGACGGTGTAGTCGTAGCAGGAATCCGACGACATCTTCGACGTGGCGTCGGCGACCGCATCTCGGATTGCCGGGTCGGCCGCGATGCTGACCGATGTGCGGTCGCCACAGCCTCCGACGATTCCGGACTTCCAGATCGCTATGCCACCGACGATCGCGACGACGAGAAGCAGCGCGGCCGCACTCCACAGCCATAGCCCTCGACGACCGCTGCGCGCCTCACGATGCTCGAATCCGAACCCGTCGCCCGAGCCACCCTTGCGCGTTGATCGGCTGCCACGCGGCGTGGCTTGACCGCTCGACGCCGCCAGGCCGGCCGCCGCCGCTTGGCGACCCGAGTCAGGCTGCGCCGCTTGGCGACCCGAAGCGGGCTGCGCCGCTTGGCGACCCGAGTCAGGCTGCGCCGCTTGGCGACCCGAGTCGGGCTGCGCCGCTTGGCGACCCGAGTCGGGCTGCGCCGCTTGGCGACCCGAGGCGGGCTGGGTTGTCGGGGACGCGGCCTGTCGGCGCTGAGGCGCGGGCGGGGGCGTCTTGCCTTGTGAAGTCTGGCCCTGTGGAGTCTGGCCCTGCAGTCGCGACGTCTGAGGCCGAGGGGCCTGGGATCCAGGAGGCTGGGATGCAGAAGCTTGGGATCCAGGAACTTGGGGACGAGGAGCCTGGCGGCCCGGAACTTGTTGTCGGGGCCCCTGCGGAGGCGGTGTCTGTCGCGGAGCCGGCGATTGGCGCGGAGCCGGCGATTGGCGCGGAGGCGGTGTCTGTCGCGGCGGCGTTGGTCGCGCACCGGCGCGGGTCGGATTGTCCGGGAAACCGCCGGTGCCACGATCGGGTGCGCCTGGTTCGCGACGCCGATCATCCCGGTCGCCGCCGAATCCCTGACCGCCGAACCCCTGACTGTCGGAACCCCGACCGTCGGACTCCTGGCTCTCGAATCCCTGACCGTCGGAATCGGAGTCGGAATAGTGCCGCCCCATCGTCGTGCGTCCCCCTGGTGTCATCGGCGCTGCGCGCGCCGAGAAGTATGTCTGCGGTCGACTTCGAGAGCTCTACGCAAAGACCTCGCGGAAGGTGTCCAGCGACTTGGTCAGGTCGCCCGAGACAGCCATCGCGGCTGCCTTCCCTGCGGGCCCGATCAGCGGTAGACCACCCAGATCAACAGTGAAGACTACTGACGAGCCGGTCTCCGTGGGCGATATGGCGAGATCCAGTTTCGCCTTGATCCCACCCTTGCCGTTGCCCTTGAGACGAACCTGGCTGGTCGGGTCGTACGTCTCGACGACCCAGTCGAACCGGATGCGCGTGCCTTTGACCTTGACGACGGACGCGACCTTCGTACCCTTTGCGAGTTCGCCGGGACCGGGTATCGGTGAACGCCAACCGTCGTGCAGAAGCAGCCACTCCGAGTACCGACTCAGATCCGACGCTGCTGACCAGGTATCTTCCGGGGAAAGATCGACCTCGATGGAGCTGCTCGTCTTAGCCATGGTTCGTCAGCCTAGCGTTACCACCGCCGCACGTTCGATGCTGGGCCGATTTCTGCGCGGGCACGGTGTGACCATTCGGATCACCGAGGTCGAGGCGTACGCCGGCCCGCTCGATCCGGCCTCGCACGCGTACACGCGGACGCCCCGTTCGGAGATCATGTACGGACCGCCGTCGAGGCTGTATGTGTACCGCATCCACGGTCACTTCTGCGCCAACGTCGTCACCGGACCCGACGGCGAGGCGTCGGCGGTGCTGCTGCGTGCGGGCGAGGTGGTCGACGGCCTCGACGTTGCGCTTCGCAGGCGCGGGGAACACATCGCCCCGGCGCGACTGGCTCGCGGACCCGGGAATCTGGCCAAAGCGCTCGGGATCACGATGGACGATCTCGGCGTCGACCTCGACGCACCACGCTCGCGCGGGGTCCGATTCGTCACGCCGGATGAGGTCGACGGCCAGACCGCCAACCCTGTACCGCACAACCCTGTACCGATCAGTTCTGTACCGATCAGCTCTGGGCCGCGCGTTGGGGTTCGACGCAACGCCGACGTCGCGTGGCGCTACTGGATCACCGACGATCCGACGGTGTCGGCGTACCGTCGCCACCCGCGGGCCGACTAGACAACAGTTGCGGTTGCCGCGAGGCGCGGATTCCGCAGCCCACAGCAACCGCAACTCGGTTCCAACTCGCTCAGCCGTTGGCCGGAGGCTGCTGATCCCCGGCGGGCTTTTGCTCAGCAGGCTTCTGTTCGGCCGGCTTCTGCTCGGCGGGCGCGTCTTCCGCGCCAACAGCCTTGCGTGCGGCGTCCTGAGCCTTGTCGACCTGGTCGGCGTACTTGCCGCCGGTCGCCTTGTCGATGGCGTCGCCACCCTTGTCGATCAGACTCGGGTTGCCCCGGAGTGCTTCCTTCGCCTTGTCGACGAGTCCTTTGAGATCCATGGTCTGCTCCTGGTCGCACTCGATGATTGGGTCTACGTCGACGCCGCGGGAGCCGCGTCGCGTGCAGTTGAGTCTATGTCCATCGGAGGGCCGGAACCACGGACCAATGGACCAGAAATCAGGACTGAGCCGACTGCGTCTTCGCCGCTCGCAAGGCCGTCTGCTCGGCGTCGTCACGTTCACGCTCGTGACGAGCGATGATGCGCGGCCCGATCCGCGACATGATCTCGACGGCCACGATGCCGACGGCCGCTGAAATAAATGCAACCGAGTTCATCTGCCAGTTCGACGAGTCGAGTTTGAACATGTGCTGGGTGAACGGCCACGAGAAGATCAGCACGTATGCGCCGGCGGACACCGCGATCAACAGCACCTTCCACCACGTGTACGGCCGCGCGACAACGGCCAGGACGTACACCGCGATGGCGATCAACGTGATCAGCGTTGCTGTCGCAGCCTGTGTCTGGTGCGGCGACAGTTCCACCGAATCACCGCCGAGCGAGTTACCCGACCCGCCCGGATTGACGATCAGATAGGTGACGAATGCGCAGAGTCCGACGATGATTCCGTTCGGCACCGCCTGAGTCAGCACGCGCCGCACGAATCCGGGACGGGCCCGCTCGTTGTTGGGTGCGAGCGACAGGATGAACGCCGGAATCCCGATGGTGAACCACGCCGCAATCGTCACGTGGATCGGCTGGAACGGGTAGCTGATCGACGGCGTGCCGAACAGCTTCGCGCCGAGTCCCGCGATACCCACGAACAGCGCCAACAGCACCGCGTAGACGGTCTTGGTGAGGAACAGGTTGGAGACACGCTCGATGTTGCCGATGACCCGACGACCCTCACCGACGACATAGGGCAGCGTCGCGAACTTGTTGTCCAACAACACGATCTGGGCCACCGATCGAGCGGCGGAACTCCCCGATCCCATCGCGACGCCGATGTCTGCGTCCTTGAGGGCGAGCACGTCGTTGACGCCGTCGCCGGTCATCGCGACGTTGTTGCCGTCGGACTGCAACGCGCGCACCATCGCCCGCTTCTGGTCGGGCCGCACTCGCCCGAACGTCACACCTTCTTCGACGGCGTGCGCGAGCTGGTTCGGTTCGGTCGGCAGCTCGCGCGCGTCGACGGAGGTGTCGGGTGAGCCGAGGCCGAGCGACTCCGCGACCGCGCCCACCGATCGGGCGTTGTCGCCGGAGATGATCTTGACGGCAACGTCCTGCTGCTCGAAGTAGTCGAGCGTGGGACGAGCGTCGGAACGTACCCGCTGCTCGAGCACGACGAGTGCGACCGGAGTCAGGCGCCCGGGCGTCGCAGCTCCCGCGTCGGGTTCGGTGTCGACGGCGACGTCGAGTCGCGCCAGGAGCAGGATGCGTAGGCCCTGTGCACCCAGATCGCTTGCGACGCGCGCCGGTTCGGAGTCGTCGTCGAGCAGCACGTCGGGGGCTCCGAGGACCCAGTTGCCCGCGTCGTTGCCGTCGGCGTCGACGAACGACATGCCGCTCCACTTCTTGGCAGAGGTGAACGGTTCGACGGCTGATGTCGTCCAGTCGGGCGCGTCGTCGTAGACCTCGCCGATGGCCTGCATGCTCGCGTTGGGACTGCGATCGTTCTTGGCCAGCGCGGCGAGTGCCTGCTCGGCCTCCGTGCGACGATCCGACGACGCTGCTCCCCCGCCGCTGTCCTCGACCTTCCCGTCGTCGCCGATGATCCGCAGCTCCGAGACGCGCATGCCGTTCTCGGTGAGTGTTCCGGTCTTGTCGGCACACACGATGTTGACGCGGGCCAGTCCTTCGATCGCGGGCAGTTCGTTGACAAGACACTGCCGCTGTCCGAGACGGATGACCCCGACCGCGAACGCGATCGACATCATCAACACGAGGCCTTCGGGAACCATCGGCACGAGTGCGGCGACCATACCGAGCAGCGATGCACGCAGACCGTTGTTGCTGATGAACAACTGGTTGACGATGGTCAGCAGCCCCGCGGGAATCAGCAGCCAGGTGATGACCCGCAGGATCTGATTGATGCCCGACCGCAATTCCGACGACACGAGCGTGAACTTCGACGCCTCGGACGCCAACTTCGCGGCATACGCGTCGGCGCCCACCTTCGTCGCACGGTAGGCACCTGCCCCGGACACCGCGAAGCTGCCGGACAGCACCTTGTCGCCGACGGATTTGTCGATGGGATCGGCCTCACCGGTCAGCAGCGACTCGTCGACGTCGAGGACATATGACTCGACGATCTCGCCGTCGACCACGATCTGATCGCCCGCACCGATCTCGATGATGTCGTCGAGCACCACCTCGTTCGGTGGGATCTCGGTGACCTCGCCGTCGCGTCGCACCCGCGGTTTGGCCTGTCCGACGATGGCGAGTTTGTCGAGGGTCTTCTTGGCGCGGACCTCCTGGATGATGCCGATGCCGCCGTTGGCGATGATCAGCAGACCGAACAGTCCGTTGATGAGTGAGCCGGTGAAGACGACGATCGCGAACAGCACCCCGAGGATGGCGTTGATCCGGGTGAAGACGTTGGCCTTGATGATGTCGCCGACCGAGCGCCCCGAGCGGTCGGGCATGTCGTTGACCTTGCCGTCGGCGACGCGCTGGGCGACCTCATCGGCGGTCAGGCCCCGCTCGGGGGCCGCTGTGCTCTGCTCGCTCACGCCGAGGTCTCCCACCATGTGGGTATGCGCAGTCCGGTCCCGGTCCGCGCGGTGATGTCGATGGTGCCGCCGGGCTGCGGCACGACGACGGACGTGTTGTGTCGCTCGGCCGCGGGCAGCAGGCGCGTGATGGGATCGGCCCACGAGTGTCGCGCGAGACTGAACGTTCCCCAGTGGATGGGTAGGAACACGGAGTCGGAGCCCGATTCGCCCGACACCATCCGATGGATCGCGACGGCTTCCTCCGGGTCGACGTGTACGTCCGGCCACGACGCGTCGTAAGCGCCGACGGCGATGAGCGTCAGGTCGAACGGTCCGTGCCGTGCGCCGAGTTCTTCGAACCGCTCGCTGTAGCCCGTGTCTCCGGAGAAGAAGAACCGGTGCTCGGGTCCCACGACGGCCCAGCTCGCCCACTGGGTGAGGTTGCGGGTGAGTCCGCGCCCGGAGAAATGCCTAGCCGGCCCGCAGAAGAACTCGAGTGTGGTTGCTCCGCAGGTGACCGAGACTCTCTGCCAGACGTCGGCCTGCCGGATGCGGTCACCGGGGATTCCCCAGCTCACGAGGTGCGCTGCGACACCGACAGGTGCGACGAACACCGCGTCTGGCGATGAGTCGGCCACGGCGACAACGGTGTCCATGTCGAGGTGGTCGTAGTGATCGTGACTGAGCAATACGACGTCGATCTGCGGGAGGTCGGCAACCGTGACGGGCGCCGGATGCAGACGGGCCGGTCCCACCTGCTGCCAGGGGGAACACCGTTCGCTGAACACCGGATCGGTGAGGATGCGGGTGCCGTCGAGTTCGACGAGTGCCGACGCGTGCCCGAGCCAGGTGACGGTGAGTTTGCCCGGTTCGTCGTCGAATCGGGGCACGGTGACGAGGACCGGTCGGCTCGGCTTGCCGGGGCCACGAGCCATGTCGAGGGCGACCTGGAGATCGGCTGCCACACCGAATGACGACGGTTCGGGATTGACGAAGGCGCCGTCGACGAGATACTCCGACGACTCGACGTACGGTCGGATCGCGTCGCGGTCGGCGCCCAGCGCGCGGGCCGCGGGCAGTCCAGCTGCCGACAATGCGCCGGTCGCCGAATCGGCCACCCGTACCCCGACGTCGGCGAGACGACTGATCATGAGCGGGGATCCCTGCCTCGTAGGGAATTCGGTGTCCGGCGAGAACTCCTTGCGACCATTCCGCCAGACTATCGCCTTCGGCCCCGGATCAATCGGACGCGCGTGAAGACCACTTCAGCGCACAATTGTTCACTGACCGATATCGACCCTGATAGGCTTCCGTCACCTATCCGTTTCAACTGGGGAGTGAGCGGTCCGTTGGCTCGGATGTCCGTCGACGACAGGCGCACAGCGCTCGTCGAATCCGCATATCGTGTGATCGCCGATCACGGCGTCGAAGGCGCAACGACGCGACGCATCTGCGCGCATGCCGGGATGCCACTGGCAAGTTTCCACTACGCGTTCGAAAGTCGCACCGCGCTGCTCTGGGCAGTGATGGAAAAGGCTGTGCCCGAGGACGTTTCGCTGATGCTCGAATCGCTGCTGCCGGTGGGCGGATCGTCGGCGGTCGGCGTCGAGGCGATGCGTACCAAGATGTTCGAGCAACTCGACGCGTTCTACATGATGCTCAAAGCCGACCCCGGGCGGCTCCAGGCGACCATCTCACTCGGCATCTACGCGCACAATCATCCCGAACTGCAACCTGCGGGCAAGCAGATGTACGAGCACCTCTATGGCCTTGCCGCACAAGGGTTGGCGGCAGCGGGCGACGAGGCGCAGATCAAATGGCTCACACCGGTTGCGCGTATTGCTCCGGTGTTCATCGCGAACATCATCGCGATCACCCTGGTCTACCTCTCGACAGCCGACGACAGCGCGCTCGGTGCCATCACGGAGTCTCTGGTCCGTGACGTCATGACGCACGTGGCGCCACGCTGAGACGGTGACGCCGAGTGGCGCAACCGCGCCGCGGCACCGACACTGGATCAATGCGTGATGTGTTGCCGGTGGTGATCGATCGTCTCAGCCGTGGGCCGGTCGCCATCGCTCGCATCATCGGCACGAGTGGCCCGACCCCGCGCGGTGTCGGCGCTGCGATGGCTGTCACGGCCGACGGCGAGGTCATCGGGTCGGTCTCGGGTGGCTGCGTCGAATCAGCGCTCGTCCACACCTGCATGACCGTGCTCGACGACGCTTGTGCGGTCGTCGAGCATTTCGGTATTGCCGATCCAGATGGCATCGAAGTCGGCCTGACCTGCGGTGGATCTCTGGAGGTCTTCGTCGAGCGCATCGACTCCGGTCATCGACGCGCGTTGGACGACCTCGCCGGACATCTCGCGGCGGACCGTCGAGTCGCCTGGGCAACCACGCTGAGCGACTCCCCCGAGTGGTACATCACGACGTCGACACGCGAACCGTGGCGTCGGCTCGGCCGCGACGTCGCCGATCTCCTTACGTCGGGACGTAGCGGCATCATCGGCGTCGACGACTGCGACGAGCCCGCGGAGTCGGGCGGCGACCGTCCGCGCACGTTCGTACAGACCTTTGCCCCTAACGCACGGCTGATCCTGGTGGGCGCCAACGACTTCGTGCGTGCCACGAGCAGCATCGGGCGCTCACTCGGCTATCGGGTGACCGTCGTCGACGCGCGCCCGGTCTTCGCCACACGCGCTCGATTCCCCGACGCCGATGAGGTGATCGTCGACTGGCCGCATCGCTACCTCGAGTCCGAGATACGTTCCGGCGCAGTCGATGCCACCACCTCGATCTGCGTGATGACGCACGACCCCAAGTTCGACGTCCCGACGCTTCGCCTGGCTCTGACCGATTCCGCCGCTGGGTTCGTCGGAGCACTCGGCTCCCGGCGGACGGTAGCCGATCGCAACGAGCGTCTCGTCGAATCCGGCGTCACCGCAGCGCAATTGAGTCGCCTGCGCTCGCCACTCGGACTAGACCTCGGGGGACATACGCCCGCCGAGGTCGCCGTGTCGATTGCCGCGCAGCTGATCGCGGATCGACACGCCGCCTCGGCTGCCCCATTACACACGACGTCGGGTCCGCTCCATCTCTGAAGCGAACCCGACCTGAGCGAACCCGACGTCGTCAATTCTTGCCCGTGGCGCTATGCGTCCTTCTTCGACGCCTCCGAGGACGAGCTCGGTGTAGCCGTCGCCTCTTCGGTTGTCGCAGCGGGGATGTCGGAGGTCATCGACATCACGTCCTGAGCGGGCAGGACGTGCTCACCGGTCTTGTCGCACGAGAGCGCGAGCGAGCTGATGTACTGCTTCTCGCCGTTCGGACCGGGCACCGCCGAAGCGATCATGTCGGGTCGCTCGAACTCGATGTTGGTGACGCAGCACAGCAACTTCTCGTCGGTGGGGTTGCCGTGCTCGTCGTACATCGGGATGTCGATGCCGTCGTCGACGCGACGCAGGTAGTACTTGCCCTTGGTGGCGATCGCGAAGATGGGCGGCAGGACGATGGCGAGCACAAGTGCCACCAGCGGCGAGTACGGCTGAATGGCATCGCCAAAGACGTGGAAGTACACCAGGATCGACGCTCCCGCCGAAATCAGGAGTGAGCCGAATCCGACCGGGTTGACGCTGTGGATCATGCCGCGACGGAACTCCGGCTGCTTCGGCGAGATACCCAGGATGTACTTGTTGATCACGATGTCCGACGCGACGACGGCGATCCACGCGATACCGCAGTTCGCGTAGAAGTTCAGCAGGTTGTTGAGGAAGCTGAACATGTTGGCTTCCATCAGCACGATCGCGATCGCCACATTGAAGAACAGGAACACCAGGCGTCCGGGGTAGGTCTTGGTGACGCGCGTGAAAGCGTTGGTCCAGGCCAGCGAACCCGAGTAGGCGTTGGTGACGTTGATCTTCACCTGGCTGATCACCACGAGGATCACGGCGAGGGTCAGAGCCAGCCAGTGCGGCAGGAAGTCCTGGTAGATCTCGACGAACTGATGGACGGGCTGGTTCGCGATGCCCGCGTTGTCGACGCTGATTCCGATCAGGTACACAGCGAGGAACAGGCCGACGATCTGCTTGATGGCACCGAAGAACACCCACCCCGGGCCGGCGATAAGCGTTGCGGCCCACCACTTTCGCTTGTTGTCGGGGGTGCGGGGCGGCATGAAGCGCAGGTAGTCGACCTGCTCGGCGATCTGTGCGATCAGGGACAAGCAGACACCGGCCGCGAGCATGGTTCCCGCGAAGCTGACGCCCTTCCCTGCCGGGTTGCCGTCGCCGTCGATACCACTGAACGCGAAGAAGTCACCGATGGCCGACGGATGCTTGATCACCAGGTAGATGAATGGCAGCACCATCATGACCAGCCACAGCGGCGTGGTCCACACCTGCAGTTTGGCGAGTGTGTTCATGCCGTAGATGACCAACGGGATGACCAACAGCGACGAGAGAAGATAGCCGAGCCACAGCGGTATGTGCAGGCCGAGTTTGAGGCCCTGCGCCATGATCGAACCCTCGAGGGCGAAGAAGATGAAGGTGAACGACGCGAAGATGACGTTGGTCAGCACCGAGCCGTAGTAGCCGAAACCGCTTCCGCGCGTGATGAGGTCGAGGTCGATGTTGTACCGGGCGGCGTAGAACGCAAGCGGGTAGCCGGTGATCACGATGACGACGGCGAAGAAGAGGATGCCCCACAAGGCATTTCCGGTGCCATTGGCGATGCCGATATTGGCGCCGATGGCGAAGTCGGCGAGGTAGGCGATACCACCGAGAGCCGAGATGGCGACGACGCCCGGTCCCCACTTACGGTAGCTGCGCGGCGCGAACCGAAGTGTGTAGTCCTCCAGGGTTTCTCGCATGGCCGCAGCCTGCGCACCCGTTGCGATGATGCTGTGTTCGGCGTTCTCGATCTCGCCGACCTCGTCGGCCACCTCGCCGACGTGTTCGTGATGCTTATCGCTGGCCATCGGCCCTCCTGAGTGATCCGAGTTACAGACCGGCCAAACGTACGGACGCCATGTTTCGGCGAGTTACTCGGAATGTTTCACACAGGAAAACTAGACATCACGGCCACAACTGTTCGACGATGCGCCCGCAGACGCACCGTCGACAATGAAAAGTGTTGTCCGATCTACTTTCCCGTGAACTCCGGCTTTCTCTTCTCGGAGCGGGCGGCGCGCCCCTCGAGCAGGTCTTCGCTTTCCCACGCGCGACGCATCGCGGCCTGACGGTCGGCGGGGGCGTCGTCGCGCGCGCCGTCGCCGTTGAGTACCAACTTGTAGTGCTGCAGAGTCAAGGGTGCGAGATCGGCGATGGTCGCCGCCCAGTGCTGGGCGTCGGTGAGGTCGCCGATGCGATTGGCGAAGCCGAGCGCGTGCGCGCGGTCGGCCGACAACGGATCGCAGCCGATCAACATGCCGCGCGCCTGACCGGCGCCCACAAGCGAGACGAGGCGTCGAATTGTCCACTCGTCAACGGCAACACCGAGTTTCGCTGCCGGTATACCCGCGAGTGCGTCGGGAGCCATCACCCGAAGGTCGGCCGCCATTGCCAATTGCAGTCCCGCGCCGAGTGCCGAACCGTTGAGTGCAGCGATCACGGGCACGGGCACCGACTCGATCTCGCGCAGCGTGGCGATGAGCTTCTCGAGGAACGCGGGGTCGTAGACGGGGCCGGACAGGTCGGCGCCTGCGCTGAACACGCTGCCGCGGCCGGTGATCACGATGGCCCTGCTGCCCGCGTCGACGGCGTCGGCGAAAGCCTTCGCGAGACCGTCGACCATGTCCTCGTTGAGTGCGTTGCGCTTGTCCTGGCGATCGAGCTCGATCGTCGTCACCGAACCTTCTGCATGCGAGTGGATCATGCAGGAGAGACTACCCAGCCCTGCCATATTCCGGCGGGCACACTGGAGAGGTGTCGAGTCCGTCGCTGTCCTCCGAGTCCACAATCCCCGATGTGCACGAATCCGTCGCACAAGACCCCGACGCGTTCAGTGATGTCCTCGTCATCGGTGGCGGACAGGCGGGACTGTCGGCGGCGTACTTTCTGCAGCGCTTCGGCCTCGGTGACCGCTACCAGTTGCTCGACCATGCCCCGCGTCCCGGCGGTGCATGGCAGTTCCGATGGCCGACGCTCACGTTGTCGGGCACTAACCGTGTGCACGACCTGCCCGGCTACGGACTTGCCGAAGCCGTGGCATCGACCGCGGCGAGTTCCCGGCGTCGTCGGTGGTTCCCGAGTATTTCGCGAAGTACGAGAGCATGTTCGGGCTACGGGTGCGTCGACCCGTCGACGTACGTTCCGTCGAACGCGACGGCGAAGGTTTCCGGGTGACGCTCGGTGGTCGACTCCGCGGACGAGAGGTCGCCGCGCGCACACTCATCAACGCCACCGGAACGTGGGAGAGGCCGTTTATCCCCCACATTCCCGGAGCAGCAGACTTTCGCGGCAGGCAACTGCATACGCACGACTACACCGGCCCCGAGGAGTTCGCCGGTCAGCGCGTACTGGTCGTCGGCTCGGGCATCTCGGCAGTTCAGCTACTGATCGAGATCGCTCGACGCGCTCCCGGCGTCCAGACATTCTGGTGTTCGCGCACCGAGCCGCGCTTCGATTCGAATCCCTTCTCACCCGAACTCGGTCGCGAAGCCGTTGCACGCCTCGAACGTCGGGTTCGCGCGGGACTGCCGCCGACGTCGGTGGTGTCGGTGACCGGACTTGCCCTGACGCCCGCCATCGAAGCCGCGCAGCGCGACGGACTCCTCGACAACTGGCGACCGATGTTCACCCGCATCACCGATACCGGCGTGTGCTGGGACTGCACGGGCGTGGCCGGCGGGAACGGGGCTGCCGGCGGCAGCGTGGTGGCTGCGGGCGAGCAGCTCGACGTCGACGTCATCTTCTGGAACACCGGATTCCGAAGCGCGCTCGATCATCTGTCACCGCTTCACCTGCGCGGACCCGGCGGCGGAATCGTCATGACCGGACGCCTCGCGACCACCGTCGCCGACGACCCGCGCATCCAGTTACTCGGCTATGGACCGTCAGCGTCGACGATCGGCGCCAACCGCGCGGGTCGCGAGGCAGCGCGGAACGTTGTGGAGATTCTTGACGCCCAGCCTTGACAAGTTGTTGTGTTTTCCCAACACTATGTAGTGTGAGTCCAGTACGGCGGGGAGAAAAGCTCCCCATCTACAACCGCATCGGAGTTCTACGCGCCGAGCGGAGGATGTCGCGTGCCGATCTGGCAGCACTCGTCGGCATCAACGTCCAATCCGTCGGCGCGCTCGAGCGCGGCGACAACTACCCGAGCCTCGACCTCGCATTTCGCATCTGCGACGTCTTCGACCTCCCCGTGGAAGCGGTGTTCAGTCGCACCGAGTTCTCGGCGATGTCGGCCGAGCTCTACCCCCGACGCGCCATCCGCGTCGACGAAACACACTCACCGCAACCGTCGTCCACCACGGAGGAAGCACAATGAGGGATCCCAACTCGGCCATCCCGGCCGAAGCGACGCCCGAGCTGTGGCGTCGCTACGACGAGTGGCGTGGTCAACGCCATGTTCGCTTCAACCAACGTCATGCAGGCAAGCTGATGAGCTGGCGCAATCGTCGAGCCGCGCGACGGATCGTCCTTGCGGAGATCGTGGTGCTGGTCGTGCTCTTGGCCAGCGCGGTGGTGGCATTCTTCACCTACGCGTTCTTCATCCCGTTCATCATTGCCATCGTCGGCGCGTTCGTCGTGCAGTATCTGCTGCGGATCGTGACCGGCTCCATCGCCGAAACCCCGGTCACCGCGCTCGACGAAATCCAACTCGCGCAACGTAACTCGGCCCGATCAGTGGGATTCATCGCCCTCTTCTCGCTGATGTTCATCCCGTACATCATCCTGATCGTCCTGGGCACCCGAGAGCAGGTACACGGCCAGCTGGTCTACGGCACCGCCATTTTGCTCATCAGCCTCGTGCTGACCGGCGCCCTCGTGCCAACCATGCTGACCGCGTGGTGGAGCGACGACGCCGACCCCGAAGATTTCGCAACCTACGAGGAGGAAGATCATGCCTGAATCCCTCACCGTTGACGGACTATCCAAACGGTATGGCGACGTCGTCGCCCTTGATGACATGACATTCACCGTCGCACCCGGAGAGATCTTCGGCTTCGTCGGCAGTAACGGCGCAGGCAAGTCGACGACGATGCGCATCATTCTCGGTGTGCTCGAACCGGATTCGGGTCGGGTGACGCTCGGTGACGCACCCATCGACCTCAGCACGCGGCGTCGAATCGGGTACATGCCGGAGGAGCGTGGGCTCTATCCCAAGATGAAGGTCGGCGAGCAGCTGGTGTTCCTCGCGCGTCTTCACGGAATGAGTGCCGACCAGGCCACCGAGAGTGCACGACGCTGGACGCAGCGACTCGGCGTCGACGAACGCTACGACGACAACGTCGCCGACCTCTCGCTCGGCAACCAGCAACGCGTACAGCTCGCCGCGGCGCTGGTCCACGATCCGGACGTACTCGTCCTCGACGAACCGTTCTCGGGCCTCGACCCGGTGGCCGTCGACGTGATGAGCGACGTCCTGAAAGAGAAAGCAGCCGAAGGCATTCCGGTGATCTTCTCGTCGCATCAGCTCGATCTGGTGCAGCGACTGTGTGATCGCGTCGGCATCGTCGTCAAGGGCAGAATGCGTGCGCTCGGCGCCGTCGACGATCTCCGCACACGTGCAGGCGTGATCCTCGAGGTCGACGGTCCTGATTCGACGACCCGCTGGGCAGAGGACTGCCCGGGAGTGCTGGAGGCCGAATACCAGCCGGGCGGTGCTCGGCTGCGCGTCGACCCGACGACGCTCGACGACCAGGCTGTCCTTAATCGCGCGTTGACGCACGGACCGGTACACCGCTTCGCGCGGACAACACCCGACCTGACCGAACTCTTCCGAGAGGTGGTGACGGCATGACCTCCCACAATTCCACTGGCAATACAACGTCCACCGGCGCGAGTGCGCTGCAATCGATTCGACTTGTGGCACAACGCGAAATCGCCACGCGCGCCAAGACGCGATCCTTCATCATCAGCACCGTCGTGTTGATGCTCGTGATCGTCGTCGGGCTGATTGTCTGGAAGGCGATCTCCGGCGGCGGGACCGACCCGGAGCGTGTCGGCGTCGCAGGCGACAGTTCCCTGTCGACGACGATCGGCCAGGTGGGCGAGGCCAGCGGCACGCCGATCACCGTCGTATCAATCGCTTCTGGTCCGGATGCGTTGTCGCAGGCGCGCAGCAGCGTCGAATCCGGTGATCTCGATGCCGCGGTGGTGCGGGGTTCCGGTGAGTCGTATGCGATCGTCAGCAAGACGGGGTTGTCGGACTCGCTGTCGGGAGTGCTGCGCGGGTCGATCCAGCAGCACGAGTTGGCCCAAGGCCTTGCGGCCCGCGGTGTCGACGCGGCGTCGCTGCCGACCCCGACGGTCACCACTGTTCAGACCACCCCGGACAAGCCTGACAAGGCGCAGCGGATCGTGATCGCACTCGTCGGTGCGATTCTGCTCATCACAGCAATCATGCTGGGCGGCAACATGATTGCGGTCGGTGTTGTCGAGGAGAAGACGTCGCGGATCGTCGAACTGCTGTTGGCGACGGTCAAGCCGCTACACCTGATGTGGGGAAAGATCCTGGGGATCGGTGCCGTTGCGCTCGGGCAGGTGGTGATACTCGGGCTGACCGCTCTGATCGCGGGGATCGCCACCGGGATGTTGACGATCGCCGGTACCGCCATCTGGATGTTCCTCGCGGTGCTGGTGTGGTTCCTACTCGGATACCTGTTCTTCGCAACGCTGTATGCCGCTGCGGGAGCACTGGTTTCGCGCCAGGAAGAACTTGGCTCGACGATCATGCCGCTCACCGTGCTGTCGATGGCCGTGATGTACGCCGGGATCTTCGGAGTGCAGTCGCTGCAGTCCACGTTCATCGAAGTGCTGACCTGGATTCCGCCGTTCTCGGCCGTGCTGATGCCGATCCGGATCGCCACCGGCGACACCAACGCCATGCAGATCGTCGTCACGTTGATCCTGATGATCCTGGCCTGCGCCGCCGCGACCTGGTTCGCCGCGCGCATCTACCAGCGCTCGATCCTGCGCACGGGCAGCCGCGTCAAGTGGTCCGAAGTGCTCTCGATGGCGCGCTAGGGGCGGGGCGGGCGGTCGGGGCCTGGGGCCTGAGCACCCCGGGCCTCGGGCCCCCTGCCCGCGGCCGCGCAGAGTCCCTGCCCGCGCAGAAAGTAGGGGAAGAGAACTTTCCCCCACAAACCGACCTCTCCCCGAGAAACAACACGAGCAAAGACACGAAACCCGCGGAAAGAACCCTTCCGCGGGTTTCTGCCCAGCTGAGAGGCTCGACGCCGAGGACCAACACCACGCCCCCACCCGCAGATACCCGGGGACGAACACCACCAACCCAGCACCCCCGCCCGCAGAAACCAGGGGAAGAGAAACTTTCCCCCAGAAACTGACCTCTCCTCGAGAAACAACACGAGCAAAGACACGAAACCCGCGGAAAGAATCCTTCCGCGGGTTTCTGCCGGCCGGGCCAGCCGCGAGGGCCAGCGTCAGGCCGCGGCAGGTACCCCGGCGCCCTCGCTCGACGTGTCGCCGCCCTCGGCGGTCGGGGCCGGGCCGTGCGGCACGAAGTCGCGGCTGCGGATCAGCAGCAGCGCGGCGAGGCCGCCAACAACGGCGACGGCGCCGCTGATCCAGAACAGCGTGTTGAGGGCGTCGGCGTAGGCGGCGTGTTTGCCGCCGGCGGGGTTCTCGCGGAACGACGAACTCAGCTTCGAGCTGAAGGCGGTGCCGTAGACCGCGATGCCCACGGCGATGCCGATCTGCCGGAACGTGGTGTTGATGCCCGACGCCATGCCGGAGCGGTGCACGTCGACGACGCCGACAGCGGTCGCGGCGAGTGGCGGGTTGACCAGGCCGCTGCCGATACCCGCGATGATCAGGCCGGGGATAAGGTGCGTCCACGACGAGTTCGCGTCGAGACCGGCCATCACGAACAGTCCGACGCCGACGATGAGCAGGCCAGGTCCGATGAGCCAGCGCAGCGGCATCTTGTCCGACAGTCGGCCCGCGATCGTGGCGCTCACCATCGTGCAGCCCGACATCACCAGAAGCCTCAGGCCCGTCTGCAACGCCGAGTAGCCGAGGCCCTCCTGCAGGTAGAGCACCACGTACAGCAGCATCGCGAACAGCGAGCCGTTCATCGTGAAGGCGGCGATCAGACCGCCGGTGAAGGTGGGAATCCGCAGCAGTGAGAGGTCGAACATCGGCTCGTCGACACGCAATTCGATGATCACGAACGCCACGAGCAAGACCGCGGCGACGATGAACGAACCGACGACAAGGCTGTCGCCCCACGAGCGCTGTCCGGCCTCGGTGAGTCCGTAGACCAGAGCGACGAGACCCGCGGTGAATGTGACGACGCCCGGCCAGTCGATCCGACGAGCATGAGGCGAGCGCGACTCGTCGACCATCTTCCACGTGACGAACAGGGCGGCGATGCCGATGGGCAGATTGACCAGGAAGATCGCACGCCAGCTCACACCGGTCGTCAGCACGCCGCCGAGGATCGGGCCGAGTGCCGTCGAAATGCCGGTGACCGCACCCCACGCGCCGAAGGCGACGCCGCGTTCACGGCCGTGGAAGGTCGACGCGAGAAGCGCGAGCGACGTCGAGAACAGCATCGCGCCGCCGACACCTTGCAGTGCGCGGGACACGATCAGCATGACCGGGTCCTGTGCGACGCCGCAGAGCAGCGAGCCGAGTGTGAAGATCACCAGACCGATCGAGAAGATTCGACGTCTGCCGAACTTGTCGGCGATCGATCCGGATGTCAGCAGCAACGAGGCCAGCGCGAGCGCATACGCGTCGGTGACCCACTGCAACTGACTGAAACTGGCGCCGAGTGCATGTTGAATGTCGGGAAGTGCGACGACGACGATCGTGACGTCGAGCAGCAACATGAATGTCGCCGCGCAGACGACGACAAGCGTCCACCATTTACGTTCCATGAGTGTGTACCTTTCGAGGATTTCGCCCGAATCCGGTGCGTCAACGCACCTCAGGCGGTATGAACCAAGTGTGATCCCACGATCGGTCGGCGTCGCCAGGAGACCCTGATTCCGTAAGATTCATGACATGGGAGCCACAACCTCGCCAGAATCCTCCATTCTCGACGATCTGGATACGAGAATCGCTCGCGCCATCCAACTGTCGCCGCGGGCCTCGTTCCGCGAGATCGCCGACGTCCTCGGTGTGGCCGAACAGACGATTGCCCGACGCTATCGCCGACTACGACGCGATGGCCTCCTGCGCGTCACCATGGCCACCGATCCTCGTGCCCTGGGTAACTCGACGTGGGTCGTGCGTGTGCGGTGTCGACCGGAGGGAGCCGACGGTATCGCCGGTGCCTTGGCAGCGCGAGACGACGTCTCATGGGTATCCATCTACGAGGCCGGCTGGGAGATCGTCTTCAATCTGCGCGCAGCCGATCCGCACGGCGGAATGGAGCTCCTCACCCGCACACTCCCCAAGGCTGCACCCGTTCTCGACGTACGACCGGCCGCGGTGCTCCACACATTTGTCGGCGGGGCACCGACGGATTGGGAGGGCTGGCATGATGCGCTCACCCAGACGGAGGCGGACGCACTTGGGAGAACACGCATTCCGCGTGCACCCGGCCGCGCGCCGTCGTCGACGACGACGATCGATCGCACCGACAGAGCGATCCTCGACGTGCTGACCCGCGACGGTCGGACGTCGTATACCGACCTCGCACGCGCAGTCGGTTCGACGCCGGGCAAGGTGACCCGACGCGTCGAGCAGCTCGTGTGGTCGGGCATCGCCTACTTCGACGTCGATCTCGCCACGGCCGCGTTAGGGCGCGATGCGATCGCGATCTGGCTGACAGTGCACCCCCGACATCTGGCAGCGACCGGCGAGGCACTCGCAGCTCACCCCGCAGTGCCGTTCGCGGTTGCTGTCACCGGCGCGGCCAACATCACGGCCAGTGTGATGGTGCACGACACCGACGAGCTGTACTCGTTCGTCACCGATGTCCTCGGAACTCTCGACGGGATCACCTCGTACGAATTGCTCCCGCTACTCTCGCGCGTCAAGAACGCGGGTTCGCTCGTGAGCGGGGATCGCCTTGCGCCACCGAGGGTTTCGGCGTCTCAGAGCTCGCCAAAGCGTCGAAGTGCCTCTTCGCGTTCGGCTTTGTGATCGACGATCGGTTCCGGGTAGTCGTCGGTGTCGAATTCGGGAATCCAGCGTCGAATGTAGTCGCCGTCGGGATCGAACTTCTTGGCCTGCGTCTCCGGGTTGAACACCCGAAAGTACGGTGCCGCATCGGTTCCCGTGCCCGCGGCCCACTGCCACCCGTGCTGATTCGACGCCATATCGCCGTCGGTGAGTTGGTCGAGGAACCACTTCGCACCCCACCACCACGGCAGGTGCAGATCTTTCACCAGAAACGACGCGGCGATCATGCGCACCCGGTTGTGCATGAATCCCGTCTCGCTCAGTTGGCGCATCCCCGCGTCGACGAGCGGGAAGCCGGTTCGTCCCTCACGCCAAGCGTCGAAGTGCTTCTCGGCGGACTTTCCGGTATCGAGTGCGATGTCGTCGAACTGGTCATTCCAGTTGTGCCACAGACTCTTTGGCCAGTTGTAGAGCACATCGGCGTAGAAGTCGCGGAATGCCAGCTCCCGCAAATATGCCTGCGCCGACTGCGACCTACCGAGGTCGGCGGCCATCGTGCGCGGGTGGATGTTGCCGAACTTCAGATACGCCGACATCCTGCTCGACACGTCGAGATCTGGCCTGTCCCTGTCGGACTCGTAGCCCGACAGGTCGTCGTCGACAAAGGTGCGCCACCGCTCGAGTGCCGCGTCTTCACCGGCAGGCAGGTCCAGCGTCGTGGGTGCCGCCGGAATCCTGATACGACCGGAGGGGTGAATGTCGCTGGGATTCAGGATGTTCGACGGCGCTTCGGTCTTTGCCGGCGCACGCCAACCGTGGTCGCGCCATGCTCGGAAGAACGGCGTGAAGACCTTGTACGGTGTGCCGTCGGACTTCGTCACCCTCCCCGGCGAGACAAGGTAGGGCGAGCCGACGGGTTGCCACGTCGCGCCGGATTCTTCGAGTGCAGTGACGACGGCATCGTCTCGACGTCGCCCGAACGGCGAGAAGTCCTCGCTCACATGCACCGAACCCGCTCCGACGGCGTCGACCAGTCGTGGGATCTCCTCGTCGGGGCGTCCACGCACGACGAGGAGTTTGCCGTCGAGCTTGGCGTCGAGTTCGCGTAGCGAGTCGTAGAGAAAGGCGAGTCGTCGCTCGCCTGAAGAGGATTCGAGACGTGGGTCGAGCACGAAGCAGACGAGAACCTCGCGATTGCCGTCGCCGATCGCTTCGCCCAGTGCCGGGAGATCCCCTAGTCGCAGATCACGCCGCAGCCAGCACAACGCCGGTGCATCGACATCCGATGCACCGGCGTTGTTGCGTTGCGAGGCGATCTAGCCCACACCCAGCAGGTCGATGACGAAGACCAGTGTCCGTCCGGACAACCGGTGGCCCGCACCCTCCGGCCCGTAGGCCAGCGCGGGTGGCACGGTGAGGCGACGACGACCGCCGACCTTCATGCCCGGGATTCCCTGCTGCCAGCCGGGGATCAGCCGATCGAGCGGGAAGTTGGCCGACTGACCACGGTCCCACGACGAGTCGAACTCTTCACCCGACTCGAAGTCGACGCCGACGTAATGCACGTCGACGACGTCGCTCGGCTTTGCCTCATCGCCGTCGCCGACGATGATGTCTGCGATCACCAGCTCACTGGGAGCGGGACCCTCTTGGAACTCGACTTCTGGCTTCTCGGTACTGGTCACGGGACTCTCCTTTGAGTCGGCTGGTGGTCAGGTCGAAGCGTCGAACTCAGCGGTCGCCCATCGTGACGTAGTCACGCTCTGGGTAACCGGTGTAGAGCTGACGCGGTCGGCCGATCTTGGTCGCGGGATCTGTGTTCATCTCACGCCAGTGCGCGATCCAACCCGGCAGACGTCCGAGTGCGAAGAGCACCGTGAACATGCGGGTCGGGAAGCCCATGGCCCGGTAGATGACGCCGGTGTAGAAGTCGACGTTCGGGTAGAGCTTGCGCGAGATGAAGTAGTCGTCGTTGAGGGCGACTTCTTCGAGTCCCTTGGCGATATCGAGCAGATCGTCCTGGACGCCGAGCGATTCGAGGATCGTGTCGGCGGTCTTCTTCACGATCGCTGCGCGCGGATCGTAGTTCTTGTAGACGCGGTGTCCGAAGCCCATGAGCTTCACACCGTCTTCCTTGTTCTTGACCTTGGTCATGAACGCCTTGGTGTCGCCACCGGAAGCCTTGATGTCTTCGAGCATCTCGAGCACGGCCTGGTTGGCGCCACCGTGCAGCGGGCCCCAGAGTGCGTTGATGCCGCCCGAGATGGACGTGAAGAGGTTGGCCTGCGATGAACCGACCAAACGCACGGTCGACGTCGAGCAGTTCTGCTCGTGGTCGGCGTGCAGGATGAACAGCATGTCGAGGGCCTTGGCGACCTCGGGGTTGACCACGTAAGGCTCGGCCGGGAAGCCGAAGGTCATGCGCAGGAAGTTCTCGACCAGCGACAGCGAGTTGTCGGGGTAGAGGAACGGCTGACCCGCCGACTTCTTGTAGGCGTAGGCCGCGATCGTCGGCAGCTTGGCGAGCAGACGGATCGTCGACAGTTCGACCTGCTCGGGGTCCTTGGGATCGAGCGAGTCCTGGTAGTAGGCACTCAGTGCGTTGACTGCGCTCGACAGCACCGGCATCGGGTGTGCGTTGCGCGGGAAGCCGTCGAAGAATCGCTTGAGATCCTCGTGCAGCAGGGTGTGCCGCTGGATCTTGTTGTTGAACTCTTCGAGCTGGCTCGGAGTCGGCAACTCGCCGTAGATCAGCAGGTAGCTGACCTCGATGAAGGTCGACTTCTCTGCCAGTTGGTCGATCGGGATACCCCGGTAGCGCAGAATGCCTGCTTCTCCGTCGATGTAGGTGATCGCGGATTTGCAGGCTGCGGTGTTGACAAAGCCGCCGTCGAACGTCGTGAGATTCGTTTCTGCGAGGAACTTGCCCAGCGCAACCGAATCACTGCCCGCGGTGGCCTTGAGAATGGGAAGCTCGAGCTGCCCACCGGGGTAGATGAACGTCGACGAGGCGGTATCCGATGCCGAGTCGGCGGGAGCTGTTTCAGCGGACACTCCAAAACCCCTTTACTCAGGTATGAGACCCACAGGTACATGTGACGCACTGTGAGTCGGACTCTCCGTTACTAAACGTAGTCGGTTATCGACATGCGCGCCCACGGAGGGTGCATTGACGTTGGTCAACCGTAGCCGAATACCGCCTGACCTGCGCCTCGATCACGGGGCATCGAGCTCGCTCGCCCACGGAGGGTCGGCTCCGGGACGCGAAACGGTCACCGCGGCGACTCGTGCCGCGTAGTCCGCCGCCCGCAGCCAGTAGTCGGCGTCGCGCGACCGCACTGCGGATGCGGACAAATCGCCCGACTCGTCGAAGAAATGGAGCAACCCTCCGAGCGCACTGTCGCCCGCCCCGATCGTGTCGACGACGGTTGTCTCCGGAGCCTGTGCCAGCACGGTGAATTCGCGTGTGCGAACGGAGATTCCGTCGGCTCCGTGGGTGATCACGACGGCCCCCGCGCCCTCGCGGAGCCAGTCGTCGACCGACGAGCCGTCGGCTCCATCGCCGAGCCAGTCGACGTCTTCGTCGGACAGTTTGAGGACGTCGATCATGGGTACCCAGTCCAGGAATCGTCGACGGTAGACGTCGGGTTCGTCGATCACGGAGGGTCGGATGTTCGGGTCGAGTGCGACGAGACGCCCGGCGTCGTGAGCTCGACGCATCACCAGCTCGTAGACGCTCGCACCCGGCTCGAGGACCATGGACAACGTTCCGAAGCACACCGCGGAGACGGTCGCGGCGAAGTCGCCGGGCTCGGAGACCAGGCGGTCGGCGGTGCCCTCCACATAGAAGGAGTAGTGCGCTGCGCCGTCGGAGCCGATCGTGGCCAGTGCGAGCGACGTGGGTTCGGAGCGACGTTGGACCAGCGTGGTGCCGACACCCCCGGCACTCAGAGCAGCCACGATGGCGTCGCCGTAGGTGTCAGTGGAGACCGCGGAGCAGAACGAGACGGCACTACCGAGCCTGCCGAGGGTGATCGCGACGTTGAACGGTCCGCCGCCGAGTGCCGGCTGCAACGGTGGCAGGTGCGACGGATCGGGGCCAGGAGCCGTCGTGGACACCACGTCGACGAGCGCCTCACCGCAGACGACGATCTCTCTCACCGATCCGCTCCCATGCGTGTCACGCGCCCAGTGTGCCATCCGGACGAGGCCGTCGACGGTAGATTCGATCGGTATGCAGGAGTTACCCGCCGGCCCCGATGCGGTGCTTCTCGACTTCGCCGACTCCGACGACCCGGCACACGCGGTGCTCACATCGGCGACCGCATTGCGGGCCGCGATTGCCGACGGTCGTCTCGTGGCCACCGAGGACGTGGTGCCGAGTGCGTCGTCAATTCTGGTGCAGGGCAAGACAGGTGGCGGTGTGGATGTCCTCGGCATTCATCGCGCGCTGCGGTTCGGGACCGCCGGAATCGACGTTGCGGAGTCGACGCAGCAACCCGTGGAGATACCGGTTCACTACGACGGCGACGACCTCGACGACGTCGCCAGCGCACTCGGCATGAGTGTCGAGGCGGTGATCGCGGCGCATCGGGGCACTGAGTGGATCGTCCAGTTCATGGGTTTCGCACCGGGTTTCGGCTATCTGGTACCCGCTTTCGACGCCGCCGACACCGACCTCGCCGGACTGCTGAACCTCCCCCGACGGCCACACGCCCGTACCCGAGTGCCGACCGGGTCGGTGGCGATCGCCGCCGGATACAGCGCGGTGTATCCACGTGACAGCCCCGGAGGCTGGAACCTGCTGGGGCGCACCAGAATCAGCCTCTGGAACGAACACGACGACCCGCCGGCCATGCTCGCACCCGGTACCCGCGTCCGATTCGTCGACGCCGGCGTCCCCCGAGACCTTGCCGCCCGACCTGACGACGACACGGAGAACCGGTGACTCGCGTCGCGGTGATCGCCACCGGGCCGTTGGCGACGATCCAGGATCTCGGACGGCCCGGCTACCAACACCTCGGAGTGCCGAGATCGGGTGCCGCAGATCGAGTCGCGATGACACTTGCCAACCGCCTCGTCGGCAACTCCGAGGATGCCGCAACGATCGAAACCACACTCGGTGGCCTCGTGTTCCGTTGTGACACAGACACACTCGTGGCCGTCACGGGAGCCGACACTTCGGTCTCGGTCAACGGTGTTGCCGTCGGGATCAATTCGGCTGTCGTGGCCCGCGCCGGCGCGAGTGTCGAGGTCGGCACGCCGCACTGGGGATGCCGCAACTACGTTGCCGCGCGAGGCGGATTCGACGTCGAGCCGTCGCTCGGATCGCGGTCGACCGACACACTCTCCGGAACCGGACCCGCTCCCCTGGCGCAGGGCGACGAGCTGATCGTCGGCGACGCACACCAGACATGGCCCGCAACTCTGCATGCTCCGGCAGACACTCGACGGGCCGGCGTCGTCGAACTCACCACGTTTCCCGGCCCACGCGCTGATCGCCTCACCGAGCCGGGCCACCTCTTCGCGGGCACATGGGAGGTCACGCCCGCGAGCAATCGGGTCGGGGTACGCCTGCGACGTCGCGACGACGACACCGCGCCGACCCTGACACACCGCACAAACCTTCCCGAGATGCCCTCCGAGGGCGTGGCCCACGGCTCGGTGCAGGTTCCGCCTGCCGGCGAACCGGTGATCTTCTTCGCCGATCACCCCGTGACAGGCGGATATCCGGTCGTCGGCGTCCTGTCGGCGACGTCGGTCTCGGCCGCCGCGCAACTCGTCGCCGGCACGCTCGTCCGCTTTCGGCCGAGCTGATCACCGCCGCCCGGCGTTGACAGCGTCGTGAGACGCACCTAGGGTTTCGTCTCATGACGCACGTCACAGCCAACCCGTCGAGCTCGTCAACCGAAACGTCCGACGCCGTCGAGCGCGAGGCTGCGTCGACCGACACCCCACGCCGTTCCGAGTACCCGCATGTCGAGTACCCGCCGCTGGGCCCCGACTCCCTGACGTGGCAGGTGTGGGGAACCTGGACCGGGATGATCCAGGGCCTGTGGGCCGGGTCGATTCAGAACATGCACCCCAAGCTCGGGCAAGCCGTCTGGGATCACTCCGACTTCTTCGGCGAACGCTGGCAACGCCTCATGCGGTCGCTGTATCCGATCGGCGGAGTCGTCTTCGACGAGTACTGGGGCTTCGAGACCGGCACAGAGGTGCGTGACTATCACCGCGAGATCAAGGGCACCATGCCCGACGGCTCGCGCTATCACGCCCTCGACCCCGACGTCTTCTACTGGGCACACGCCACCTTCTGGTACGGCAACGTGCGCCTCTGCGAGAGGTTCGGTCCGTGGTTGAGCGAAGACCAGAAGCGGCAACTCTTCGAAGAATCGAAGAACTGGTACGCCATGTACGGCGTGAGCATGCGCCCGGTACCCGACACCTACGAAGACTTCCTCGAATACTGGGATCACATGTGCCGCAACGTGCTTCGCGACCACGAGTCGGTACGCACGGTCCTCGACATTTCGACGCTTCCCCCACCTCCGTACCTCTCGTTCCTCCCGACAGCGCTCTGGCGTCGCGTCATCGCCCCTGCGGTCGCCCGCAACTTCATCTGGCTCACCACGGGGTTCTACGACGAACCGATCCGCGAGATGATGGCACTCCCCTGGACCGACCGGGACGAGAGGCTGTTCCGTCTCCTCGGCAAGACCTACAACCTCGTGTTCCATCGGTTGCTGCCCCGGCGGCCGTGGCGACACCCCCGCGCACGCGATGCGTGGGACCGCGTGAACGGGCGCGTTGCCGCCGACGCACCGCTCGTCGAGACGCCGTCGCGCAACCTGCCGCCAGAATCCGAACGCGGCAAGTCGATGCACTATTGCCCCGTCCACGCGGCACGCACCGCAACCTATCCGGGCAGGGTCACCCCCGCCGACTAACGTTTGCGACGCGCAGTGGTCTCGACTCGGGTGCTCGCTGCGCTCGCGCCCGCTCGACCAGCGGGGGCTGCCGTTTCGCAGTCGGGCCCGGCCCGCTGGTCGGAGCCCCAACCCCGCTGATCGAGCCTGTCGAGATCACCCGCCGCGCCCAGTGGTCTCGACCTGGGTGCTCGCTGCGCTCGCGCCCGCTCGACCAGCGGGGGCTGCCGTTTCGCAGTCGGGCCCG